>ONHE01000126.1 GCA_900317545.1 uncultured Prevotella sp.
AACAAAACTCCTTATCATGCGATTCAAGCCTTATTTGAGGCTTGATGAATTGGCATATTCTGTACCTAACGATTATCGAATAGTTACCGCTTACTTAAGATTTGAGAATTTGAGTTAAAAAGTTTCAGGAGTTTGTGCGCATGCAGGTAATGCAGGCGGGGCGAACCGGCTCAAGAAGAAAATATGCTTTTTTTTGCACCAACAGAACCCTCAATTCAAAGATTTTGTCTAAATTTGCAACGTTTTATAAAAGTAAGGTATAAAATAGATCAAGAAGATATGGAATTAGCAAGCAAGTATGATCCACGGGACGTGGAGTCGAAATGGTATCAGTATTGGGTCGACAACAAGCTCTTCAGCAGCAAGCCCGACGGTCGCGAACCTTACACGGTCGTCATCCCTCCACCCAACGTTACCGGCGTTCTCCACATGGGTCATATGCTCAACAATACGATACAGGACATCCTCGTCCGCAAGGCCCGCATGGAGGGCAAGAACGCCTGCTGGGTGCCGGGGACAGACCATGCCAGCATCGCGACGGAGGCCAAGGTGGTCGGAAAGCTCGCCGAACAGGGCATCAGGAAGACGGACCTCACCCGCGAACAGTTTCTGGAGCACGCCTGGGACTGGACGCGAGAGCACGGAGGCATCATCCTCAAGCAGCTCCGGCGGCTGGGATGCTCGTGCGACTGGGACCGCACGGCCTTCACGATGGACGAGACCCGCTCCCGCGCAGTGACCAGCGTCTTCGTCGATCTCTACAGGAAAGGCTACATATACCGCGGTGTCAGAATGGTCCATTGGGATCCCCAGGCACAGACCGCGCTGTCCGACGAGGAGGTAGTGTATAAGGAAGAGCACTCGAAACTCTATTATCTCAAATACTACGTGGCGCCGGAGGACCAGGCTTCCGTGGCGCGCAAGGACGAGGGCAACGTGATGCACCGCGACGAAAAGGGCTGTTACGCCGTCGTGGCCACCACACGTCCGGAGACCATCATGGGCGACACGGCCATGTGCATCAATCCTGCCGACGTGAAGAATACATGGCTTCACGGTCTCCGCGTCGTCGTCCCCCTGGTCGGACGCGTCATTCCGGTCATCGAAGACGATTATGTCGACATCCAGTTCGGTACGGGATGCCTGAAGGTGACCCCTGCCCACGATGTCAACGACCACATGTTGGGACTCAAGCATCACCTCGAAACGATCGACATCTTCAACGATGACGGCACGCTGTCCGAGGCAGCCGGACTCTACATAGGCCAGGACCGCATGGAGGTCCGCAGGCAGATCACGACCGATCTGCAGCAGGCAGGACTGATGGAAAAGGTGGAGGACTATGACAACAAGGTAGGTTACTCGGAGCGGACCAACGTGCCCATCGAGCCGAAACTCAGCACCCAGTGGTTCCTCAAGATGCAGCACTTCGCCGACATCGCCCTCCCTCCGGTCATGAATGACGACATCGAGTTCTATCCGAAGAAATACAAGAACACCTATCGGCATTGGTTAGAGAACATCAAAGACTGGTGCATCAGCCGCCAGCTGTGGTGGGGCCACCGCATTCCGGCCTATTATCTCACCAAGACCGTTGAGGGATCCGACGGTCAGACCCGCACCCTGAAAGACATGTTTGTCACCGAAACGGAAGCCGAAGCATTGGCCGCCGCCCGTGAGAAATATCCCGAGGCCGATCTGAAAGCCGAAGACCTGACACAGGAAAGCGACTGCCTCGACACCTGGTTCTCAAGCTGGCTCTGGCCGATCACCGTCTTCGACGGCATCGCCAACCCCGACAACGAGGAGATCAGCTATTATTATCCCACGTCGGACCTCGTGACCGGACCGGACATCATCTTCTTCTGGGTGGCCCGCATGATCATGGCCGGCTACGAATACCGCCAGACCTATCCTTTCAAACACGTCTACTTCACCGGCATCGTGCGCGACAAGCTCGGCCGGAAGATGTCAAAGAGCCTCGGCAACTCGCCCGATCCGATCATGCTGATCGATCAGTACGGCGCCGACGGCGTGCGCATGGGCATGATGCTCTCGGCCCCTGCCGGCAACGACATTCTCTTCGACGAGAGCCTGTGCGAGCAGGGACGCAACTTCAACAACAAGATATGGAATGCCTTCCGGCTGGTGCAGGGATGGCGGACGGCCGACATCGAGCAGCCTGAAGCCAACAGGATCGCCGTCGAATGGTTTGATGCGAAGCTCAAGGCCGTCAGCGCCGAGATGGACGGACAGTTCAGGAGCTATCGCGTCTCCGATGCCTTGATGACGATCTACCGCCTCTTCCGGGACGAGTTCTCAAGCTGGTATCTTGAGATGATCAAGCCTGCGTATGGCCAGCCCATCGACCGCGCCACACTCGAAGCCACGCTCCGGTTCTTCGACAATCTGCTCAAGATGCTCCATCCCTTCATGCCTTTCATCACCGAAGAGCTGTGGCAGCACATCTATGAGCGCAAGGAGGGCGAGAGCATCATGCGTGCCGAGCTCCACATACCGGCTCCCACGGAGGCCGAGAAGGCCCTTGCCGCCGACATGGAGAATGTCAAGCAGGTCATCATAGGCGTCCGCGCTGTACGCAACCAGAAGAATATCGCTCCCCGGGAGCTGCTCCAACTGCAGGCCATACAGCAGAATCGCTACGCCGCATATAATGACATCATCCTCAAGATGGCCAATCTGAAGGCGGTCAACGTCGTTTCAGAGAAAGCCGCAGATGCCAGCGGGTTCATGGTAGGCACCGATTCGTTCGCCGTTCCGGTAGGTGATCTGATCGACGTAGCGGCCGAACTGGCCAGGCAGGAGAAAGAACTGGAACATCTGGAGAAGTTCCTTGCCGGCATCAAAAAGAAATTGAGCAACGCCAACTTCGTCGCCCACGCGCCGCAGCCTGTGGTGGATCTCGAGCGCAAGAAGCAAAAGGACTCCGAAGAGAAGATCGCCGCGCTCCGGGAAAGCATCTCTGATTTAAAGCAAAAAGACCAATGAAACGTTTACTGTATCTCTTCTTCCTCTTGACCGTATGCATCTCCTTCACGGGCTGCAAGGATGATTCGTTCGATCAGGACGCCGTCACCAACCAGACCGTCATGGTGTTCATGCCATGGACCGGGACATCGGGAGGAAACGCCGGACTGTACAATGCATTCCGCGACAACCTTGACAGCATCGAGGGGGCGATCATTAAGAAGAAGGGACTCAGCAACAACAGGCTCGTCGTCTTCATCAGCACGAAGCCGGATCTCGACAGTCTTTACGAGGTGACTTATGAAAATTCAAGGATCGTGCATAAGCCCATCAAGACCTATACGGGCCATCAGTATACCACAGCTGATGGCATTGCGGCGATCCTGAAAGACGCTTCGACCGCCGCCCCGGCACTTAACTACGCCCTAATCGTAGGCTGCCACGGCACCGGATGGACCTTCAAGGACACGTGGGTGGATTATCCGAACAACGCGAAAGGCTTTGCGAAAGCGCCAGGCCGGCAATGGCCGGCAACCAGATTCTATGGGAGCGTGAGCGACAAAGCCTATATGGCCGATGTCCCGACGCTGTCTGAAGGGATCGCCAATGCAGGCTTGAAGATGCAGTACATCCTTTTCGACGACTGTTACATGGCCAATGCGGAGGTCGCCTATGAGCTGCGCAATGTGACCAACTTCTTGATCGCCTCTACGAGTGAGGTGATCTACATTGGCATGCCCTACGCGGACATGTGGCAATATCTGTCTTCGGCGACGCCAAATTACGAATCCGCCGTCAAGGCATTCCATCAGTTCTACTCCAACTATGAGTATCCCTACGGTGCCCTGTCGGCCATAGACTGCCGACAAATGGACAAGTTGGCCAACCTCATGAAGCAGATCAATGCGCGATACACCTTCCCCGACTCGTTGAGGGACAGCCTTCAGGTGCTCGATGGCTTTGACAACGGTGCCATATTCTATGATTTAGGCGACTACGTAAACCGCCTTTGCCAGGACCAGGGACTGAAAGATCAGTTCAAGGATCAGCTCAAGTTGGTTGTCCGGAGCACAGCTTATACGGACAAGCTCTATTCGAAGCTGTACTACAACGCGCGATTCATCGACGTGAAGACCTATTCGGGCATAACAATATCCGATCCAAGCGCCAACAGCATCGTGTTGAAGAGCTTGGACCGGACATCATGGTACAATGCGACGCATTGATCTTCCTTACAGCGTCAAAGGTTCATACGGAAGGTTCCAGACATCGGCCACGGCCTTGTAGGTGACTTTTCCGTTGACGACATTCAGACCTAAGAACAGTCCGGGATCATCCTTGCAGGCCTGCCGCCAGCCTTTGTCGGCCAGTTGGAGGGCATAGCGCAGCGTTGCGTTGGTCAATGCGAGGGTTGACGTATTGGGCACAGCGCCGGGTATATTGGCTACGGCATAGTGGACGATACCATCCACCTCGTAGGTCGGCTCGCTGTGTGTGGTCGGATGAGAGGTCTCAAAACAGCCACCCTGATCGATGGCCACGTCGACCAGCACGGTGCCTTTCTCCATGAGTTTGAGCATGTCACGCGTGATCAGATGCGGTGCCTTGTCGCCCGGAACGAGCACAGAGCCAATGACAATATCCACATCCGGGAGTTCCTCACAGATGTTATGCGTGGTGGAATAGAGCGTCCGCACATTGACCGGAAGTTCCATTTCCAACTGACGGAGACGCGGAAGCGAGACATCAGTAATGACAACATCAGCACCCATACCGGCTGCCATGCGGGCTGCGGCCTCTCCTACGGTGCCTCCTCCGAGCACCAGCACCTTCGTTCTTTTTACGCCGGGCACACCGCTGACGAGCTTTCCCTTGCCGCCTTTGGTCTTCTGCAGATAATAGGCACCGTTCAGGGCGGCCATCCGCCCTGCCACCTCACTCATCGGAATGAGTAGCGGCAGACGCCCGTCACGGGTCTCGACGGTCTCATAGGCCAGACAGACGGCACCACTGCGTATCATCGCTTCGGTCAGCGGACGCTCGCTGGCGAAATGGAAATAGGTAAACACGAGCTGGTCTCGGCGGATCAGTGCGTATTCCGGTTCGATGGGCTCCTTTACCTTGATGATCATGTCAGCCGTGGCATAGACATCTTCGATTGTGGGGAGAATCGTCGCCCCGACTTTTGAATAGGCTTCATCGGCAAAGCCGCTGTTGACTCCTGCCGTGTGCTGCACGTAGACTTCGTGTCCATGTCTGACCAATTCGGCCACTCCTGCGGGTGTCATTCCAACCCGGTTCTCATTGTTCTTGATCTCTCTTGGAATTCCGATTTTCATCATAAATGATAGATTTAATAGTTACACGGCGTAAAAATAAAAAAAAATCAGATACGTTGTCACGCACCTGATTATTTTTTTTTGCATCTCGTTAAAAATGGAACAAAAGTGCCGAAAATGTGAATTCCGACTGCCGGCTGCAAGCAGCCGCGAGAGTCTTCCGGCCGGATAGAAGAAGCACAGGGGGCGACCGTCATTCGTAGTCGTCAACGACCGAATTGATGATATCCATCATCGGCTTGCCCACCTTGAGAATACGGACCGCCTCATCAAGCCATCCGTCGCCCTCGAAGAACACATCCGGCACGACATGCCAGCATGCATAATCTTTCATTCGCAGATAATCGACAAACTCGTAATCACGAGGGAAGCCCTTGGGGCAGGTTTTCAGATGTTCCAGCCCGAATCCCTTGGCCGGCCATTCCTCGCCTTCGCGACGCCCGGAAGCATTAGGATAACCGAAATAACGGATGAACTGGCCGTTCTCGACGGCCTTGCGCCAGGCATCGATGTTGCCCATAATCTCGTTGCGGCATGCGGTCAGAATGTTCGTAGGTAACCAGTAGCTGCCGATAGAGAGCATGGCGTTGCCTGGTTGGACATGCAGATAGTAGCCGCCACGCAACGCCTTCTTGCCGTGGGCGCATATATAGGCACCGAAATGGTTCTTGTACGGCGACTTGTCCGGAGAGAAACGCGTGTCGCGATAGAAGCGGTAGACACAGTCTCGAGGTGTCAGATGAGCGATCTCGGGATCGAACTCGGCAATGCGCGCGATGGCTTTGGCCACCCCGTCCTCAAAATCAGCCTTGCAGGCTTCATATTCCTTCCGGTGTTCGTAGAACCACGGGCGGTTGTTATTGGCCGCTATATCGCGCAGAAACTGGTTGATTCTTTTCGTATTCATGATGAATAGCCACGTCAGGGTGGCAATGTTTTATTCCAACTTACTGTCTTTCAGCAATTTCGGACAGATGCCATCGAACGGGCAACGCGCACACTTCGGGCGGGCGCTCTGACAGATGTATCGGCCATGAAGCAACAGCCAGTGGTGCGCCTGGGGGATGACCGTGTCGGGAATCTGACGCTTCAGTGACAGCTCGACCTTATAAGGCGTGTTGGCATCTGCAGGCACGAGGCCGAGCCGATGGGCCACCCGGTAGACGTGGGTGTCGACAGCCATCGTCGCTCTGCCGAACCATACGGCCTGCAGAACATTCGCAGTCTTGCGCCCCACCCCCGGCAACTTGACCAGATCGGCCATCTCCTCCGGCACTTCGCCGGCGAAGTCGCTTACCAGCATCCGTGACATCTCGACGAGATGTCGCGACTTTGCATTCGGATAACTCACCGAACGCACATACTCTAATACGTCTTCCGGCTCGGCCTTGGCCATCTCCTGCGCCGTCGGGTAACGTTGGAAGAGCGCCGGAGTCACGGCATTGATGCGCTTGTCGGTACACTGCGCGCTGAGCAGCGTGGCACAAAGCAACTGGAAGGCACTGCCAAACTGGAGCTCGGTCGTCACCTCGGGCATGTGCTCTTGAAAATAATTCAGGATATAGCTGTATCTTTCTTTTCTTGTCATCGTTTGATCTGTCTACGCATCCGCTGTCGGATGCCTGCGCGGGACAGGTTTCCCGGCACCTACAAAGGTACACATTTCCGCATGAATATCCAAAAAGAACAAGTAGAAAATCAAGAATTATCTCATGGAGATAGAAACTTACCTCTATGCAATAGGAAAAGCTCACGAGGATATGCCCCCGAAATGTTGAACTATAAAGATACCATTAATTATTTAACTTTTTATAGAAGTGAACTTGGTAACGGGCCCATTCCTTTTAACCTCAATTTTAACCTTTTATTGTTATTCCAATCAGTATATTTTCTTAGGGCTCTTTCAAAGTCTTCTATGCTTTCACAATTATTAGCATATAGAAGTTCGTTTGTAACTATTTAGCGGTAGTGTCCAGTCAATACTTTCTCTTCAAAAATCTTATAAAAGGCTATCATAAATCGCTTGTTTTTCTTGCGTATTTGAGATATTTTTTGTAC
>ONHE01000131.1 GCA_900317545.1 uncultured Prevotella sp.
CTCGAGATGATGCTGTCGGCAGAACGCCTGCCAGTCGGCCTCCGTATCCAACCGGTGATAGAGGTCTGCATATTCGTCCACCCTTGTCTGTTGCAGCAGCCTGTCCATCAGGCGCTGATGCTCCGGACGCTCCTGGAGCCATTCGGCCAGTTCGCGCGCTGCGGCTTCGTCGTTCCTGCCGAACAGGTGATCGATGATGAGTTGTTGTATTCGTGAGTTGATCATATCATTTCTTTTATCATGGTTAATACCGAATCTCGGGAGAATGGGGGACAGGCAGGAGGCTTTTTTTAGATATATTAAAGGTCGGTTCTAAAAATCAGGTCAAGGCGTAGGCTGCAAGACCGGACGCACGGAGGTCAGCTCATGACGAGCAACAGGAGGAGCATGCTGGTGCCATCGGGCGTCAACTGCGAGCGCAGTTGGGCGATGGCGCGCTTGCGATGCGTGCGGACCGTCTCCACAGAGAGCTGCAGCGCCTCGGCGATATCCTTCGCATGCTTGCCCTTGAGTGCCATCAGGAGCACTTCGCGCTGACGGTCAGGCAGCGCCTCAATGCGCTCGAGCAGCGCCTGAAGCAAAGTCTCGTAAGCCATCGCGTCCTCCTTTTCCAATGCCTCCAAGTCGGCGAAGTCCTGCCCGTAGGGATCCTTTCCCGTGATCTCCGCATGATGGCGGGCGATATACTTCAATGCGTTGTTACGCACACCGTTGTACAGATAAGCTTTCAGAACAAGTTCGTTGGGAAACTCCACTTTGTGTTCCCAAAGATAGGAGAACGCTTCCTGCACGACGTCGCGTGCCACCTCCTCGTTGTGGAGAATGCGAAAAGCATAGACAACCAATATCCGGAAAAACGCCTGATAAATCCGGTGGAAAGTCTCCACATCCCATCTGATCGGCTGATCGGCCGTATTTTTCCTTTTCTCCATCTCTCTTCACATTTGCCTGCAAATATAAATAAAAAAGGTGAAACTGCAAACTGAATCCGTGCGGGAAGTCAAATGAAAGATCCGGAAACGGCCCTCCGGATCCCCATCTGCACCGCCCGCCCGTAGCGATCTATGAATATCAAATCCCCATTTCACCCGTTGGGGCGGATCAGCGTATCCGCCCGCACGGAGCGGAGTCTGTCAACCAACCGTTCGGACAAATGTCATGAACCGCAAACGATGCCCATTCCACAGCCGCTTATGAACAAAATGATGATCGCATAAACAATCAATGTCATTGGCGAATGGCAAACGGCGACCGGGCATCCGGCCCATTGCGGACGGGCACAACGCATGTGCGGAAAGCGGAATAATATGCGGAGGTTTGTGGATGTTAACTTTATTTAACGCCTGTGTCGTGCAAGGTTTTCGGGTGGAGGCGGTTTATAGGGCAGTTGGGTGATCGATATCCACCCTTCATGAAGAAACTTTTAATAAACAATCAATCATAAATAAAATGAAAACGATTCAATTCAAGACATTGCTTTTCTGCTGCTTCGCGGCACTGTTTTTCGCTTCCTGCAACAACGACGATGACACCTCGCTGACCCCCGAGCAGCGAGAGGCCGCTTTCCAGATGGTGAAAGGACCCCATGAGGGAAACATGATGTACAACGATCTGACCTCTACCGATCCGAAAGACCAGGTGGACACGCTCCGGATGACATGGAACATGCAGACCGACAGCACGATGGTGATCTATCAATTCCCCGCAAGCATCATTGCCGAAAGCATCACTGATGACGCCCTGAAGGCAGCCATCTCGAAGGTGGAGCCGCGCGATCTGCAGTGCAAAACCTTCTTCTTCAATCTCGATCCGGTTGGTTTCTATATCAGTCCGATCACGCTTGACTATGAGCTCAACTATGGTGAGGCCGACCATAAGGTGCAGGTTGTGTTCTACGTAAACCATCCGCTCTCGCAGGGCAATTACAGGGCGAGCATGCAATACATGGCGATGCAGATCGTCGTGGCCGCCATCTTTATCGACGGAAAGCAGTCGGACGTGCTGAAAGATGCAGTACCTTTTGTTTTCGTAACTGATAAGAAATAGCTCCAGGGGAGACCTGCGGCTCTTTCGGAGGTCTCCGGCGTGGAGGCCTCTTTTTGTCTCCTGACCGTCTGCAACGGAAACGCAGTACGGGAGGAAGTCACTGGGAGCGATCGCATGACAGCAAAAAATATCGTCCGTCTCATGCAAGGTTTTCACGGAAATGCAGTTTAAGGAGTAGAACTAAATGACAAACAATATGAAGAAACGTATTATAATCGGATTATGGAGCATGGCCATTGTGCTCGCGGGAGCACTCTCCGCCTGCTCGACAGATGATGACAACTGGGCTCAGAACCCCACGTTGCCGACCGCGATCGTCACGCTGAAGAAGAACTCCGCGGATCATCTCATCCTCCAACTCAATGACAGCGTGCAGCTCTATCCCGTCAACCTGACCCACTCCCCCTATGGGGACAAGGAAGTGCGTGCATTCGTCAACTATCGCAGACCGACCGAGAGCGAGCTCAGGAACGGGATTTACGCTGACATGGAGAATGTCTATGTCACATGGGTGGACAGCATCCGGACCAAGGGGATGATACCCCCCATCAAGGAGGAGGACAAAGCCGGACTTCGCCAGGACCCCGTCGAGATCGTCAACGACTGGACGACGGTGTGTGAAGACGGATACCTCACGCTTCGCTTCCGCACCTATTTCAGCCCGGGCATCAGGCATGAACTCAACCTGGCACCCGGTGCGGAGCCCTTCGACGTGGTGCTATACCATAACGCCAAGGGTGATCTGAACGGTGAAGTGCATGACGGAGTGATCGCCTTCCGACTCGACAAGCTGCCTGAGACCGACAAGGACACGGTCACGCTGACGCTCCATTGGAACTCGTTCAGCGGCGTGAAGTCGACAAAGTTCACTTATAGGGTACGAAAATAGGATGTGCCCCGTTATATAGAGTGGACGCCCCAACAGATCAAGATGAAACTTTTCAGTAACCGGGAGCAGCAATTACTCAGCCTTTTCAGCCACGACACCGATCAAGCCATGGATGCTCTATATCAGGAGTATGCCGACTACTTGGCCGGTGTCTGTGGCCGTTATGTGCGGGGGGAGGATGCGCTGAAGGACGTACTGCAGGAGTGTTTCATCAAGATCTTCATGCAGATCGGTCAGTTCCACTATCGCGGACAAGGCTCGCTGAAGGCCTGGATGACGCGCATCGTGGTCAACGAGTCGATCGACAGCATCCGGAAGGAAGCGGCGCAGGCCAAGGTCGTCATCGACAGAGAACCGCCCGACCTGCCCGACGAGCCCCCTGACACGGACGGACTGACGGCTGATGTCATCGAGCGAATGATCCTCGAACTGCCCCCCGGCTATCGGACAGTGTTCAATCTCTTCGCCATCGAGGGCCGCACACATGAGGAGATCGCCCGCCAGTTGGGCATTAAGCCCGCCACATCGGCATCACAATTCCACCACGCCAAAAAACTTTTGGCAGCGAAGATCAAAGATTACAAACTTAAACACAGGACGTGAATGAACGAGAAATGGATGAATGACATGCGCAACCGGATGGCCGACCGCAAGCGGAAAGCCCCTGCCGGATTGCTCGGCGACATCAGAAAGGAGATGGATCGCCGCGGTCTCGTCACGCCTGTGCGCCGTCAGGACAACGCTCGGACAGTAGGCTTGTGGCCTAAGCGCATTGCTGCGGCAGCCCTTGTGCTGGTGCTTGGCGGTGTCGGATGGTGGTGGCTGCAGACACAGAAAGGCACTGCGCCGACAGTGGCTGACAGCTCCGTCCCCGCCCAAACGCCCCCCGACTCCGGTCAAAGCGCTCCCGCGGCAGATCGGGAGCTGCCCTCCGGACCGGGTGAAGCGATCCTCCGCTCCGGCCGAAGGTATGTTGCGGCAGACAGGCGGTCAGCTACTGTTTCCGCAGCCGATGATCTGCAGCCCGACCGGACGGAGGCGGTGAACGGTCCGAAGACCGATTCCGCTTCGCCCGAAGTGACAGAACCGCAGCCTCCGCAGCCTGCCGGGCCGGCTCCGAAGCAGCCCTCCCGTCCGCACGCAACGCCCCACACGCCGACCTGCAGCGACCGTCCGCAGCGCACGCTGGCCTATTCCCGTCCTTCAAGACCGTCCGCCTTCACGGCCAGCCTGCATTATTCGGGCGTCATGGCGAGCCAGGCGGAGGCCCGACAGGGCATGACCCTCGCAGCCGCAGATCCCATCGGCTACTATGACCGGACCATGGCGTTCACCGCGGCCAAGCGCAATATGACTACCGAACCCCGCTTCGTCACGAAGACCGACTACGGTCAGCCGGTCAAGTTCGGCATCTCTCTCGGCTACAGACTGACCGACCGCTGGAGCGTCCGCACCGGTGTCGATTACAGTTACCTGTCGTCCAACACCGTCACGACTACCGGACAGATCGAGAACAAGACCCATCAGCAGCTCCATTACATAGGCGTTCCGGTGAGCGCAAGCTACACGCTCTGGCGCAAGCGCAATGCCCACGTCTATCTGACCGGTGGCGGAGAGGTCGAGAAACTTGTCAAGGGCAGTTCGCTGAAGTCAGGTAACAGCGGTCAGGCAGCCGTCCATTCGGATGTCAAAGAGGCGCGCCCGCAGTTCTCCGTCAATGCAGCCGTGGGTGCGGAATACAGCTTCCTGCACTGCGTGAGTGTCTATGCCGAGCCCGGGATGAGCTATTACTTCGACAATAAGAGTGGCGTTGACAACATCTATAAGGACAAGAAGCTGAACTTCAGTTTCAATGTAGGACTCCGACTGAATATCGGGCAATGAGACGAATGATCTCCCTTCACTTCGCGTCCGTGCTGTTTGATCCCGCCGCCGTGATGCCCCGCGACGGCGAGCCCACCAAGATCGACTTTGCGGACAAGTTTTGCCGTCGCCTGCATCCTGCCATCCACGAATTGCCCTACGGCTGTTGAGCCGGTGGCACTGCAGCGCACCCGGGAGGGCACATTGCGTCTCATCTGCCGCGTCAGTCGGCGTCAGTCGGCTTCGTATGTCATGCGCCCCTCCCTCTTGTTGGAGGTCAGTCTCCGCTATGCCAACCTTCCCTTCGAGGCCGTGGAGACGACCGACTGACACAGGGCGGTCTTCCATTTCGGGCTGCAGAAGGATCATTTGTCGCGGTAGGCCTTGGGTGAGCAAGCCGCATGCAGTTTGAAGAAGTTGGTGAAAGCACTCTGGTCGCGAAATCCGAGTTCGTCTGAGATTTCGCCTACGGTCATGTCAGTTGTCTTGAGCAGGTTGCAGGCTTCTTCGTAGGTCAGCATCGTGAGATGGTTGTTGACAGTGCTGCCTGAGAGTTCACGCATGACGCGGCTCAGATAGGTGGTCGTAATGTTCAGCTTGTCGGCATAGAACTGTATCTGGCGTTGTGTTTTGAAGTTCTTGCTGGCCAGATAGAGAAATATTTTCAGTATTTTTTCCTTATGCCGGAAGTCGCGTGTGATGAGACTGGTGTCATAAGGCAGTTCGCTGATGTACATCAGGCAGACGTGAACCAGCGATCGTATGATCTCGGCTTTATAGATATGTACGTAGTGGATAGCTTTGCGGATCTGCTGGAAAATGCCGCTCAGCTCAGCCGTGCGTGCTTCGTCCAGATGATAGACAAACGTGGTTTTCGAGGGAATGTTGCGCATGGAGATGTCATGATCGAAGCCCGATGAAAGAATGTTTTCATAGAACTGACTCTCAATGAGCAGCCCTTCGGTGACAATATCTTTAGGGAATATGCATTCCACAGGCTGAAAAGGAGTCAATGCCAGCAAGTCTCCGGGATGCAGCGTAATCTGATTTTCGCCGATCTTGACATAGGCGCTACCCTCACGAATCAGCTGCACCTCGTAGCAACTGATGCGGTTGGTGAAAGCGCGCAGATTGCTCTCGCCTCCCTCCGCAGATGAGAAATAGGCTACGCTGGCACCGAACAGATCCGCGATATGATAGCGCGCGGCCAGCTCCGGCAGGCTTAGATTTCCGCGTGATGACATGGACCGCTATGGATGAAAAGACATTTCTGTCCGTTACTGATTATTGCAAATGTAATCATTTGTTTCGTAATTTGCAAATAAAATGTTTTTTTTTGTAAAAAATGATGCTGTTTTTTCCTGTATATTTGCAACTGAAAAAGTAATAAAACCATTGATACTCTTTTATCACATGATAACCTAAACATTATGATAACCACACTGATTCTTATCGAGTTGGCACTCGTCTTAGCCTTTATTTTCATCGGCGCACGCGTCGGAGGCATCGGATTGGGAATGTATGGCATGCTGGGCGTGTTCATCTTGGTCTATGGCTTCGGTCTGGCACCGGGCACAGCTCCCATCGACGTGATGATGATCATTCTGGCTGTTATCACTGCCTCGGCTGCTCTGCAGGCTTCTGGAGGGCTGGAATATATGGTGAGCGTGGCGGCAAGGTTCTTGCGCAATCACCCCGACCATATTACCTACTACGGTCCACTGTGTACTTGGCTCTTCTGCCTCATCGCCGGAACGGCCCACACCAGTTATTCGCTGCTGCCTATCATCAGTGAAATTGCCCAGGCTAACAAGATTCGGCCAGAACGTCCGGTGAGTCTGGCAACGGTGTCGGCATCACTCGGCATCACGGGCAGTCCGGTTTCGGCAGCCACTGCTGCCATTGTGTCGCAGGACTTGCTGGGGTCTAAGGGAATCGAGTTGGGCACCATTCTTCTGGTTTGCATTCCTGCGAGCATCATTGCTATTCTGGTAGCCGCCTTCATCGAGAACAGGGTGGGTTGCGAACTGACCGAAGATGCAGAATATCAACGCCGAGTCAAGGCCGGAATCATCGATCCAGAAGCCGATGCGCGTAACATCCGGCATGCAGAGGAGCACCCGTCGTCAACGGCTCGCCGTTCGGTATGGGCTTTCCTCTTCGGTGTGGCGTTAGTGGTTTTGTTTGGTTTCTTCCCCTCGTTGCGTCCCGAAGGCGTCACCATGTCGCAGACCATTGAGATGATTATGATGAGTGATGCCATCCTCATCCTGTTAGCGGGTCACACTAATGTTAAAGACGTTGTTAAAGGGAACATTTTCTCGGCAGGTATCAATGCCGTCATCAGCATCTTTGGTATTGCTTGGATGGGTTCAACCTTCTATACAGGAAATGCTGAAGTCATCAACAACGCCCTCTCTGGAATGGTCGATACAGCCCCACTGTTGTTTGCAATTGCCCTCTTTGTGATGAGCATTATGCTCTTTTCACAAGCTGCCACTGTCACCACTCTTTATCCTGTAGGTATTGCGCTGGGTATCAATCCCATGCTGCTCGTGGCCATGTTTCCGGTGGTGAACGGCTATTTCTTCCTGCCCAACTATCCGACCGAGGTTGCAGCTATCGATTTCGACCGCACCGGAACGACACATGTAGGCCGCTATGTGGTGAATCATTCGTTCCAAATACCCGGTTTCGTCACCACGATCGTGGCCGTTGCCGTAGCACTGCTTATCATCCAAATCCTATAATCAATCTATTAACAACCCTATAAAAAAAAGTACATTATTATGAAACACTTACGTTTAAGTATCATCATGCTGCTGGCAGTATGCATGTCTGTTTCGGTTTTTGCAAAACCTAAGGTGCGTATTTTGGCTACCGGTGGTACCATAGCTGGCGTGGCCAAGAGTGCAACGTCATCGGCATATAGTGCCGGACAGGTGGGTATCCAGACCCTTATCAATGCCGTTCCTGAAATTCAGAATCTCGCTGATGTCAGCGGAGAGCAGGTGTGTAACATCGGTTCTCAGGACATGAACGACCAGGTTTGGCTCACTCTTGCAAAACGAATCAACCAACTGCTCAATGTTGAGGGTTACGATGGTGTGCTCGTCACTCATGGTACCGATACCATGGAAGAGACTGCGTATTTCCTTAGTCTCACCGTTCATTCCGATAAACCGGTCGTTCTGGTGGGCTCTATGCGCCCTTCAACAGCTATTGGTGCCGATGGTCCTGCTAATCTCTACAACGGTGTTTGTGCCATTGTCGACCCCGCATCACAGAGCAAGGGCGTGATGGTTTGCATGAACGATCAGCTCTTCGATGCCAAGTCGGTCATCAAGACCCATACCACCGACTGCGCCACTTTCAAGGGAGGCATCAATGGACAGATTGGTTATATCTACAATGGCAAGGCAACTTATCTGAATACTCCTAACTACCGCCACGGAAAAGCTTCCGAGTTTGATGTAGACAACCTCGACAAACTGCCTCGCGTAGGCATCATCTATGGCTATGCCAACGCTTCTGCCATTCCTATGCAGGCTTTTATGGACGCTCGTTTCGACGGTGTTGTGCTGGCAGGTGTGGGCGATGGCAACTTCTATAAAGATGTGTTCGACGTGGCCTTAAAGGCTCGCAATGCCGGCATGCAGATTGTTCGCTCGAGCCGTGTGCCCACTGGTCCTACCAACATGAATGCCGAAGTTGATGATGCTAAATACCATTTTGTTGCCTCTCTGGGCCTGAATCCGCAGAAAGCCCGTGTGCTACTGATGCTGGCTCTAACCAAGACCAACGACTGGCAGCAGATTCAGAAATACTATCAGGAGTACTAATCAACCGAGCCCGGCAACAGGTCGTAACGCCAGACCGGTTCCGGCAGTTTCAATACAACCAATATGAAAAAGACAATTCTCATGGGAGCACTGCTCGGCTTGTCGCTGGGTGTGAGCGCCCAAGGTAAGAACACTGGTATGGGGGGCAACGATGGCAATTACGAATCGCTGGCCGAAAGAGTGCTGAAACTGGAAAAGCGATCAGATGCATTTAATGTTTACTTCAACTATGCATCAAGTTTTCAGACACTTGATGACGGCAAGCGTTGGTCTACATCCTTCAAGAACAAGCAGGCCCGCATCGAAATCAAAGGTAATATCACTGATAAACTGTCGTATCGTTTCCGCCACCGCCTGAACAAGAACAATACAGCCCAGAGCGAAGATAACTTTGCGAAGGCTACCGACATCCTCATGGTGGGTTATCAGTTCAGCGACAAGCTGGCCGTACAGGGCGGCAAGATGTGCCAGAACTGGGGTGGATTCGAGTTCGATGAGAACCCGATGTACATTTATCAGTATTCGGATATGGTCGACAACATGGATAACTTCATGGCTGGTGTGAATATTTCGGTGAAACCAGTGCCCACACAGGAGTTTGCTCTCAATGTGACCGATGCCTACAATAATAAGTTTGCCAACGAATATGGTGAGGCTCCGCGCAGTCTTGAAAGCAACGATGGCCTGAAAGATCTCAAGGCCAGCAACAACCCGTTGACATACATTTTCTTGTGGAGTGGCAGTTTCTTGAACGATGTGTTGCAGACACGATGGTCGTGTGGTCTGCAGACTCAGGCCAAGGGAAAGTACAGCCGCATGCTCATTTTGGGACAGAAGCTCAATCTTCCGCGATTCCAATGGTACTTCGACTATATGGGGGCTTTCGATGGCCTCGACCGTCTGCGCATCGCATCGAATGAAGGTGTTGCTTATCTTGAAGCTCATGGCGCAGATTACTTCAGCGATGTTCACTACAATTCGTTCATAACCAAGGCTAACTGGCAGTTTGCGCCAAAGTGCAACCTCATGCTAAAGGGACTCTACGAGACAGCCAGTGTGCAGAAGGTAGAACAGTTCAAGAACTACCGCAAGTCGTATGGCTATATGGCCAGCATGGAGTATTATCCGGTCAAGAAGCAAGACTTCCGCATATTTCTGGCCTACATCGGTCGCAAATTCGACTACAGTGACAAGAGTGGGCTGACCGACTACAACACCAACCGCATTGAGTTAGGATTCATGTATCGCATAAAGGCTTTCTAAACAACTATTCCCATGGCACGCAGGAAGACGGGGTTTATTCGCCCGTATGCTTGCTGCAAGGGTAGAATGGTTGCAGAAAAGTGACTGTGAAACCGATTTTCGAACACAGACCATTATAACAACAAATTATACACACAATATTTTAACCATATTATAACCATGAGTGAAGAACAATTTAGAGTAGAGTCCGACCTTCTCGGAGAACTCAAAGTGCCGGCAGAGGCGTATTACGGCGTGCAGACACAGCGTGCCATCAACAATTATCATATCTCGCGGAAGAAGATGTACGACTATCCTGACTACATCATTGCCATCGCTTACGTGAAGCTCGCAGCCGTGCAGACGAACCACACCTTGGGCGCTATCAACGACGAAATTGCAGGCGCCGTGTCTCTCGCATGCCGTGAAATCATCGACGGGAAGATGCATAAGGACTTCCCGATAGACATGATGCAGGGGGGAGCAGGTACCTCTGTCAATATGAATGCAAATGAAGTGATTGCCAACAGGGCCCTTGAGATCTTGGGACACCATAAGGGTGAGTATCAGTACTGCTCTCCTAACGACCATCTCAATTGCGGACAGTCGACCAATGATGTCTATCCTACGACCATCAGATTGGCCGTTATCCGTATGAACAAGACGCTGTTGGGCAGCCTGACCGGTCTTATCTCTGCCCTGCGATATAAGGCCGACGAATACAAAGATGCCATCAAGATGGGACGCACGCAGTTGCAGGACGCCGTTCCGATGACTCTTGGGCAAGAATTCAATGCCTATGCTGACAATTTAGAGGAAGAAATTCTCAACTTAGAGCGCAATGTCAAACTACTGCATGAGATCAATATGGGCGGAACTGCTATCGGGACCGGTTTGAATGCTGCTCCGGGCTTTGATAAGTTGTGTGCTGCCAATTTGAGTAAGCTTACCGGTGAGAACTTCGTTTCATCTCCCAACTTGGTTGAGGCCACGCCTGACACTGGCGCCTATGTCAGTTATTCCGGCGCCTTAAAGCGTCTGGCCGTCAAGCTCTCCAAGATTTGCAACGATCTGCGGCTGATGGCTTCAGGTCCCAGATGCGGACTCAACGAGATCAACCTGCCTCCTAAGGCTCCCGGATCAAGCATCATGCCGGGTAAGGTAAACCCCGTCATTCCGGAAGTGGTCAATCAAACGTGCTTCAAGGTGATCGGCAATGATACCACCGTAACATTCGCCGCTGAGGCCGGGCAGCTTGAACTGAACGTCATGGAGCCTGTCATCACCGAGTGCTTGTTTGAGAGCCTCGGCTGGCTGAGCAATGCCATTGACACCCTGACTGAAGATTGTATCCTCGGCATCACTGTCAACAAGGAACGCTGCTACGATATGGTGAAGAACAGTATCGGTATTGTTACGGCTCTCAATCCGTACATCGGTTACAAGAACAGCACGAAGATCGCAAAGGAAGCGCACGAAACCGGGCGATCCATCTATGACATCGTGATCGAGAAGAAGATCATGACGAAAGAAGAACTTGACAAGGCCTTGGATCCTAAGGAAATGCTCTCTTCTCATCAGTTTCTGACAAAGGAATTGTCATCCAACAAGTAAGGATCGAACTAAAACGGCAGGAGCGCAACATGGCGTGCACGTCATGTCTTCCAATACGACGCTCCCGATCGGGAAAACAATGCTCTCCGGGTCTGTCGAAGCTATCTTTCGACGGATCCGGAGCGTTTTTTCCCCTTACCGTCAGCCTGTTAGTCTGTGCCCAATGTCTCACTGCGGTTCGGCATGAATAGGTATGCGGCATTGCTCATGCATGATTGCCCGTGCGCCCAAAACCTTTCTGCTTCCATTCGTTGGCATTTATTCGGAAAATTCGTATTTTTGCAGTTGAAAACGAAAAGAATCAGCATGGAATCCAATAATAAATCCTGGGGAGAGAAGCGAACAGCCTTTGTCATCGTCATCGCGTTGGTTGCGATGGCATTAGAGATCACCATCGGACTTTACGCCAACTCCATGGCGCTGTTCGCCGACGGCATTCATCAGGGCACGCACGTACTGGTCATCGGGCTCAGTTGGGGCGCCTACATCCTCGTGCGCAGGCTTGAGGCGCGCAGAGACCGTGTCTACGACCATGACAAAGTGCTCGGGCTGGCTGCCTATACGAGTGGCGTGTTGCTGTCAGTGTTTGCCCTTTTCATCCTCGGGCAGGCCGTCCATCGCTTCACGGAGCCTGAAGTGCAGATCCGATATGTGGAGGCCCTCGTCATCGCAGGCATCGGATTGGTCGTCAGCAGTGTCTGTGCGTCCGTACTGCACACGTCGCACGGCGAGGGCGACTACAACAGCCGGTCGGCCTATCTGCATGTGCTCTCGGACGTACTGACCAGCATCGGCGCCATCGTTGGGCTGCTCTGCGGCATGGTGTGGAACATCGTGTGGATGGATGCTGTAGTGGCTTTGCTCAGTGCGCTGGTCATCCTCCGCTGGGCCTGGAAGCTTCTATGCGACACAGGGCGGATGTTATCCCGGAAATAAACCATGACATTAAACAGACAAACATTATATATGAAACAAACTAACCTTACTGATTTACTTCTTTC
>ONHE01000080.1 GCA_900317545.1 uncultured Prevotella sp.
ACACATTAAACCTGAAGTGCATGATGTCGCCGTCCTGCACGACATAGTCCTTGCCCTCGATGCCGAGTTTGCCGGCGTCGCGGACGGCCGCTTCCGATCCGTAATGCAGATAATCGTCATACTTGATGACCTCAGCGCGGATGAAACCTTTCTCAAAATCGGTGTGGATGACACCCGCACACTGGGGCGCCTTCCATCCTTTGTGATAGGTCCATGCCTTCACCTCCATCTCTCCGGCAGTGATGAACGTCTGCAGGTTGAGCAGGCTGTAGGCCTTTTTGATGAGCCGATTGACACCGCTTTCCTGCAAACCGAGCTCGTCGAGGAACATTTTCTTGTCCTCGTAAGACTCGAGCGAGGCGATGTCCTCTTCCGTCTTCGCGGCGATGACCATGGCTTCGGCGCCCTCGTCAGCGGCCATCTGCTCGACCTTTCGCGAATAGTCGTTGCCCGAGAGGGCACTTCCCTCGTCGACGTTGCATACGTAGAGCACCGGCTTCGTGGTCAGCAGGAACAGGTCATGGGCTGCCTGCTGCTCCTCCTTGCTGTCAAAGGTGACGGCGCGGGCATTCTTTCCCTGCTCCAGCACGTCCTTGTAGGCTTCCAGTACGGTCACCATGACCTTGGCGTCCTTGTTGCCTGCCGCAGCCGCTTTCTGCTGCTTGGCGAGCTGGTTGTCGATGGTCTCGAGGTCTTTGAGCTGCAGCTCGGTGTCGATGATCTCCTTGTCGGCGATCGGGTCGACGGGTGCGCCGCCCTCACGGACCACATTGTCGTCGTCGAAACAGCGGATCACGTGGATGATCGCATCACATTCGCGGATGTTGCCGAGAAACTTATTGCCAAGTCCTTCACCTTTCGAGGCGCCGCGCACCAATCCTGCGATGTCCACGATCTCACATGTTGCCGGCACGATGCGACCGGGATGGACGATCTCGGCGAGCTTCGTCAGCCGCTCGTCAGGCACACTGATGACCCCGAGATTGGGCTCAATGGTGCAGAAGGGGAAGTTTGCCGCCTGTGCCTTTGCACTCGACAGACAGTTGAAAAGTGTCGACTTGCCCACGTTGGGCAGTCCTACGATACCACATTTTAATGCCATTTCTATCCTTTTATAATGTATTGACAGGTGCAAAGTTAGTCATTTAATCCGAGAAAAGGCCGTCAACGGGATTATTTTTCATATCCGCTTCCGGCTGTAGAATCTTTTTCTTACCTTTGCGGAGTGGTCTAATCAGATTGAGTCATGAATGAACTGAACAACAGGGCGGCATCGTCCGCCGACACTACTTCCGCCCGACGGCAAGCCGAAAATCGCGCAGCAGCAAGTCCGCAGACCCCTTCCGGACAGGGCAGTGGACAGGGGAGTGCGGATCGGAACATCGATCCGGCCGAGCGGCAGCGCCGCATCTATCGCGTGACCATCGCCGGCAGCGTCGTCAACGTGAGTCTCCTGATCTTCAAGTTCATAGCCGGATTCGTCGGAAACTCGGCAGCCATGATCGCCGACGCGGTGCACTCGCTCACCGACTTCGCCACCGACATCATCGTACTCCTGTTCGTCCGCCTCGGCAGCAAGCCCGTCGACAAGGACCACGACTATGGGCACGGCAAGTATGAGACGCTCGCCACCGCCGTCATCGGCATCGCCCTGCTCGGCGTGGGAGCCATGATCTGCTACCAGGGCGTGATGAAAACATGGATGGCCATACAGGGCTACCCCCTCCGGCAGCCCGGAATCATCGCGCTGGTCGCCGCATTGGCCAGCATCGGACTCAAGGAATGGGCCTACCGGTTCACTTATCGCACGGGTAAGGAAGTCCACTCCGAGGCCACCGTAGCCAACGCCTGGCACCACCGCAGCGATGCCCTCTCATCCATCGGGACCGCCCTCGGCATCGGCGGCGCCATCCTCCTCGGCAGGCGCTGGGCTGTCCTCGACCCCATAGCCGCCATCATCGTGAGCGTCTTCATCATCAAGGCAGCCTTCTCCTTGGTGCGGCAGGCGTTCGGCGAACTGCTCGAACAGAGTCTCCCGGAGGCCGTGGAGACTGAGATCATGCAGATTGCGGAAGATGAAGAGGGCGTCAGCGAGATCCACAACCTGCGCACCCGGAGTCTCGGCAACCATATTGCGATCGAGATGCATGTCCGTATGGCGGGCGACACCACGCTCTATGCAGCCCACGAACACGCCACGCACATCGAGCGCCGACTGAAGGAGCGGTTCGGACAGGAGACCCACGTTGCGCTCCATGTCGAACCCTTGAAGGTCAACGGCGCCTATGTCTGCCCGGAATAGACGCCGTCTGGAATCAGAAGATTATCCATTTTCGTCAGCTGTATCATGACTCAGTCAATGCCGCTGCGCCCATTGGCACAGCAAAGCACGAGGGGTCGGATAGAGATTTGTAACATATTGATTGACTGGACGTTACAACCATCATTCGAAAAGCTATCATTCGGGCGCCCCGGAGCATAGCTTTAGGCTGCGCGGAGCTATGCTTTGGACAGTCCGGAGGATAGCTCCGCGCGGCTCAAAGCATAGCTTTCGTTTTCAGAGAGGATAATTGGGCGTCGTCGAGGGATGGTTGACCATAAGCGAATAGTGCATTTTCCGACCTGACAGAGAACCGTCAGCAGCGAATGGAAGGTTGGGAGTTTGCGCTTGTAAGTTTTTGAGTTCAAACTCCTCAACGGAATGCAGGGACGGGCCTTGTGCCCGTCCGCAAAAGGCGACCCATAAATACCAAATCTCCATTCCTACCGTAGGGGCGGATCGGCGTATCCGCACGCAAGGTGGCATGGCATGGGCTGCGGGAAGGAATGCAGCTGTGTGGGCGACCGACAGGTTTGAGATCATCAGATCACCGATAAGAGGAAGAGCACGAGGTGATCGTCTTTGAAATGCCGACGAAGGCTGCTGATGAGCTTCGCTTTCTGTTTCTTGATCGTCTCGGGCGACAATTTGAGCATCGCGGCGATCTCTACATTCTTCATCCCTTGCTCAAAGCTCAACTCAAAGATACGGTGCAGGTGATCCGGCAATGCATCGATCGCAGCATAGAGACGGTCGAGCGTCTCCTGCAGGAGGAGCTCATCGATCACGCTGTCCTCGATCCATTCCCGCTCCGCAAGATAGCGCTGCTGGCGCTCCTGCTTGCGGAAGACGGTGATGATGGCATTGTGAACGCAGGTGAACAGGAATGAACGCATCTGCAAGGGAGTCGTGAAAGAGCGCCTGCCCTGATAGACCTGATAGATCGCATCCTGTATGCAGTCTTCGGCCAAGAACTCATTGCCGGGGCCGAGCACGCGTTTCGCGTAACTCAGCAGCGAAGGATAGAGCTCCATGTAGAAAGGTTCGATCTTCCCGTTGCGGAAATCTTGCAGCACGTCGTCAGTGATGTTCATAGCAAATGAATCTGTTGCAAAAATAGCAAAAAACATTTATTATCTGCACAATGATGCCGAATTTCGTCTTTTTTTGTAACAAAACCATACCCCAAAGCCAGCTTGCGGCGTGTTAAGAGTAAAAGACCTGAAAAATGAAAGATATCCTATCCTACGACCAGAAGGCTGACCTGCTCTACAAATGGGCCACCGACAGTCTTGACAAAACAGAAAGGGAGGTACTTGAAACGTGGGCATCCGGCAATCCGAAACGACAGAAATATTTGCAACAGCTCCGCGATCCGCAGTTTTTAGAACAGGAATACCACCAGCTGAAAGCCACCGACAGCCGGTCGGCCATGGCAGAGATGCAGGCGCGGATCGACCGTGACCGGCTGTCCTCACGCTTGCGCATCGCGGGCCGCAGATGGATTGCGCGGGCCGCGGCGGTGGCCGTGATCGCCGTTGCAGGTGCCACCATCTGGTATCATCAGTATACAAAGGTGACCCCGCCGGTGCTCTCCCAGGAGATCCAGCAGGCCATGCAGGCCAGTCGAAGGAGCGGGGCAGAGGGCGCACAGATCGCTTCCGTCGACCGGATCAGCCCCCGGCAGAGAGCCGTGATCACGCGGCAGCTGAAGCGGTATCACATCGACAGCGAGTTTGCCAAGCGCCTGATGCAGGCCCGAAAGGTGACCACCTATCATGACAAAGAGTTCTGGTTGACGCTCGACGACGGCACACTGGTCCATCTGAACTATGACAGCCGACTGATCTATCCGGAGAAATTCGGAAGCGGGCAGCGTGATGTGATCCTCGAAGGTGAAGCCTATTTCATGGTCGCCAAGGACCGCAGCCGCCCCTTCATCGTGCATACTCCCCGCGGAGACGTGAAGGAATATGGCACCGAGTTCAACGTCAGCACACGCGGGAAGGATGGTTCGACGCTGGTAGTCTTAGTCAGCGGAAGCATCAGCGTCACTCCGACCGGCGGCCGCGAACAGATGATGCGACCCGGGCAGATGACCACGCTGACGGGCGAATCGGTCATGACAAGCACCGTCGACACGCAGCCCTACGTGGCATGGAACACGGGCGAATTCTCCTTCATCGACTGGCCCTTGGAGCGCATCATGAATGTGCTGGCCCGTTGGTACAGTTTAGAGATCAATTACGGATCGGATGACATCCGCAACCTGCAGTTCTCCGGCAACTTCAGCCGCTATGAAGACATCGCTCCGACGATTGAAACAATCCACAATGTGACCGGATTGCGGATAGAGATCCATGGAAATACTATTACTATTAATAAATAAGCATTTATGAGAGAGATTATGTTCTACCGCCGGTTTTCTCTGACCGTGATGTTGGCAGCGCTGTGTCTGCTGTCGACATCGGCGTTCGCGAAAGCCCCCGCTGACCAGAAGATCAGCATCAACATGAAGTCTGTTCCCGTGGAACAAGTGTTCAATGAGATCCACAAACAGGCAGGCCTTGACTTTTTCTACAGTTCCGAACTGGCCAAGACATGGCCGAAAATCACCTGCCAGATGAATAAGCGGACAGTGGAAGAAGTGATCGACAAGATTACTGGGCTCATAGGTTGTTCCTATATGATCAGGAACAACATCGTAACCATCACCAAGCAAAAGATCAGTGGGCGTGAACGGACTGTCAAAGGATATGTCAAGGACGAAACGGGAGAATCAATCATCGGCGTCCCAATATGTATCGGCGAGACCCGTGTGTGCACCGTCACCGACGAGAATGGATTCTACATGTTTCGGATTCCTACCGAAAAGGTCACATTGAAATATTCTTACGTGGGAATGGAAACGGTCTATGAGCTGATTCCTCATGGTAACAGGGATGTCAACCTCAATATTACGCTAAGACCTGACGTGAGGACACTCAAGGAAATAGTTGTCACAGGCTATCAGGACATTGAGAAAGGGAGGGCTACAGGTTCATTCGATATCGTGAAACCTGCACAGCTCAAGACCGTCGTCTCGGGTGATGTGGTGGACAATCTTGAGGGAGTTGTGCCCGGCTTGTCAGTCGATGGCTCCGGCAACATGATGATTCGCGGCCAGGCAACGATCTATGCAGAGACGAAACCACTTATCGTTGTCGATGGCTTTCCGATGGAATACGGCACCTACAACATCAATCCGAACGACATAGAACAGATTTCGGTGCTTAAAGATGCTGCTTCCGCTTCCATCTGGGGTGTGAGGGCGGCCAACGGAGTGATCGTTATCACCACCAAACACGGCAACGCCGGACAGAAGACACAGATCAGCTACAACGGAAATATCAAGATAGGAAGCAAGACAGATATCAGTTCCATGGGCCTCTTGAACACCCAACAGCAGATCGAATACGAGCGGGAATACTATGCGAACATGCCGACCATCGCTTCCATCGCACAAGGGAATATAGATTATTTCACCGAAGCGGCCATGATTGAATATCAGTATCAGAGCGGTAAACTCACCAAATCACAGCGTGAGCAGGCTTACCAGCAGTTGGGATCTTATGACAACAGCCGGGACATAGAGAAGTATTTCTACCAGCATTCCTTCTATCAACAGCACAACATTTCCATCTCCGCCGGATCAAAAACGACTACCAACTATCTCTCCGTCAACTTTGAGAATCGGTTGGGTGATGTAAAAGGAAATTCTGAAAACAGAGTCAATGCACAACTCAACAGCACTTTTGACCTTGGAAAATACGTTAAACTGACCAGTAGCGTGCGTGCCAACTACGCCAAAAAAGACCAGTTCAACTTCAATCCGGCTTCTGTGAAGCCTTATGTGCGATTCTATGACAACGACGGAAACTATGTCAACGAATACCATGATCATTCTCAGCTCTTGAAAGATCAACTGACAGGTCTTGGCTTCATTGACTGGAGCTACAACCGGATCAAAGATCGCGACGAAGTGAGTGACAATACCGACAGCTACAATATTGCCGCCAACCTGCAGCTCCAGATCAACCTTCCGCTCGGATTCAAGTTCAACACAAGCGGAATGTATATCGTGGATCATTCCCGACAGGAAATTTTCAACAGCCGACTGAGCTACTCCGTGCGCAATGAATACAACGAGTTCACTTCCTACGATGCCAATACCGGCACGCTGACCAATCATCTTCCTGATGGAGGAACCAAAAGTCTATACAACAGCAATAGCTCGAGCTACACCTGGCGCAACGTTCTGAACTATGGTTTCAATACCGACCGCTGGAACATCAGTGCCTTGGCCGGTATGGAAATGTTTGCCATTCACACCAAAGCGGAACATGATACCTATTACGGATATGATCCCCTGGGGATGACTTACAATACTGCGATGAACCTGTATGACCTTGTCAGTCAGGGAATCATAGGCTATTCGCCGGCCGCAGGTTATCTCCGGCTTTACTATAGTCCGGGGCAGAGTGACAATGAAGACCGCTATTTCTCCACTTTCCTAACGGCCAGCGCCTCTTATTTGGACCGTTACACGGTGTTTGGAAGCATCCGTAAGGACAAGACAAACCTCTATGGACGCAGCGGAAAATATCGTGATCAACCCACATGGTCCATCGGAGGCAGATGGGATATGGCAAAAGAGGCATTCTTCAAGATGAAAAATGTGAACCGTTTAGCATGGAAGATGAGCTACGGGTTGAGCGGAAACGTCGACAAGACCACATCACCTTATCTGATTGCGGCAAACATGCGGTCGCTCTTCACCGGCCAGCAGACACTCGTTATTCAGAATCCCGAAAACCTCGAATTAGGTTGGGAGAAAGTCTATACATGGAATATAGGAATGGATCTGAATATGTTCAACGACCGCTTGAACGTCTCGGCCGAATACTATAACCGCAAGACAATGGACGCACTGGGCATGTCGGTCATGGATCCGACAGTCGGATGGAGCTCCATGAAGAAGAATGTGTCATCGCTGGTCAACAGAGGTATTGATGCCAGTCTGAACATCATCCCCTTCAAGACCAATGATTTCACATGGTCCACTACGCTCAACTGGTCCTACAACTATAATAAAGTGACGAAGGTAAATACAGGACATGCCACGATGAGTTCCATCGCCCAAGGCGACCCCTTGGAAGGAAAACCGGTCGATTATGTATACGCTTACAGGACCGCACCACTCGACTCAAAAGGCAACTTGCAGATCATCGACCATGAAGGCAATGCCTCCCTCTTCACCGCATCAAACACTTTTAATCTTGAAGATTATGTCTTCGTAGGTCGCAGATCACCGAAATTCTACGGTGCTTGGATCAATACGCTCAGCTATAAGCATCTCACCCTCGATCTCATGTTTACTTACCGGTTCGGCGGAAAAATGTATATGCCGGGGATAACAGGTGAATATCTCACTAACAGACTTTACAAAACATTCAACGATAGATGGCGACAGGAAGGAGATGAAGCCATCACCTTTGTCCCGAAAGCTAACTATGGGCAGCAGAACGGAATCTATCAAGTAGTTGTCAATCATGCAGATTGGATGGTAGAAAACAGTGACTTGATCCGCCTGAAATCCATTTCGTTGAACTATGACTTCACTTATCTGCTCAAGAAAAAAATATTTCATACGCTAAATGCGAAACTTTCAGTCGAGAATCCTTACTTCTGGGCAGCCAACAGAGACGGCTTAGATCCTGACCGGATCACATCTGGAATTTGGGGAAATGTATATTCAGGAGATTCCCCGACATATTATACTTTCACATTGAATATTGGTTTTTAAACGACAGAACAATGAAAAAAATTCTATATACCTTGATTGTCATGCTGACGCTGGCATCATGTGATGACTACGTGGATATCATCCCGAAAGGAAAGACCATTCCTACAACCGTCGATGATTTTCAGAAACTGCTTGCCAATGGATCTTTTTCGACGTACGGGAGTCAATATGCTTTCACTGATGTTAACTTCAATGTGCCTTTCTTTGAGATCTACAGCGATGACTATAATGCTCCTCAGGATCCGGCAAACTCGGCCTATCAGACATTCAAAAACATACCAATGCTCTCCAATATGGTCAGCTGGGCCGACTATATCTATGGTGCGTCCGAGGATGACAATATCTGGAATGGTCTCTATAAATCCATCTATGTGGTCAACTACGTGCTTGACCATATAGAAGATGCACAAGATGGCATCTCCGCAAAGCGGAATGAAGTGAAGGGACAAGCACTCGTGCACCGCGCTATGAATTATTTTCTGCTGACAAACCTATACGCCAAACAGTATAATGCACAGACTTCAGCAAGCGACTTGAGTGTTCCAATGATGCTGCACGCCGATGTCAATGCCCATTTAGCACGTGCCACGGTTCAGGAAGTGTATGACCAGATACTCAAAGACCTCAATGAAGCCATCAGCATCATGCAGGTCAAGGTTCCGAAATTCAATAATATTCCCGGACTGGCCACAGCCTATGCCCTGCGTGCCCGTGTCTACTTGTGGCAGCAGAACTATGACAAGGCGTATGAAGATGCTACCCAATCACTCACCATGCGTAACACTTTGCTCGACTATAACACGCTTCAGCCCAATCTTCCCGGCATTCCGGCCTATGGAATCAGGGGCTATGACATGTCTGTAGAGACCAATCCGGAGATACTCTATTCACGTTACTGCACCGAATATTTGCACGAAGGATTTTCTGAAAACATGCTTTCGATCATCGATAAAGCCAATGATCTGCGCTATAAGCTGTTCATCGGCACTCTCCCAGAATCCGGATTGACCGAGCCCTCACTATGGATACGCCATCATCATTCGGGCATTGACATCTCTGAAGTATGGCTCATGAAAGCTGAAACGGCATTAAGAAAATCTTCATCCAATATAAATGAATCGCTCGAAGCACTCAACACATTGAGAAAAAACCGCTATGCGGCCGCAACTTATCATGATTTTAAAACATCCAACAGTCAGGAATTACTGCAGGAGATACTGAAGGAACGCCGTCGGGAGATTATCTTCACGGAGATGGCATTCATCGATCACAAACGCCAGAATGCTGATCCAAGCACTGCCAGACCTATGCAACGCAATGTCTGGGGACAGACTTACACCATGCCGGTTGATGATCCCCACTGGCAATTAGCAATTCCTTTGAACGTGTTGGGTTTAAATCCACTATTAATACAGAATGAACGTTAAACCATCAAAAATGAAAACAAGAACCATCTTAATGACAGTCTTGATGCTGTCGAGTTATCTGATGCCGGTCTCTGCACAAAAGGCTCAGTTTACCGGAAAAATCATTGGGCTCAACAAGAACAGCCATGTTAATCTCTTGGATGTTGCTCATCCTAACGACTTAGTCCCCATTCAGGTGGGTGCTGACGGCAGTTTCCGGTTCGAGCTGGATGCCGATGAGCCATTGACACGTTATGTCTACATTGACAATCCGAAGTCTGGATTCAAGTTTTATGCCGAAAAAGGAATGAAGGCAGACATGCAGGTGGAGCTGAAGAAAGATGTCATGCAAGGCCAAGAGTACACGCGTTGCGATGTCACATACACAGGCGATTACAAAGACGCATTTGATTTTCTGACCGAAGGAGAATTTTTTGAGCATGCACAAAATCCCGTTTTACAGAAGTATATGGGCAAAGCCAACTCTTTTGGAGAGTTTCGTGAATACTTCAGATATAAATTAGATCAGCTGGAAGGCAAGCTGATGATAATTAAAAATCCTGTCTTCCGCAAATGGATGAAGGATGACTACGAGCAGAAATTCAGGCGTGCCCTCGGTTGGTATACCGAATGCGGAAGTCGTGCAGATTCCACTTTGACAGCCTGGATGGAAACACTCGATCGCAATGGAAATGCCGATGAGGCAGCCACTTATATCAGTTTCTATAAGAAATTCATGGTTCCTGAAGGACAAGACCAAAGCCTAACCCTCTTCAAAAATATCAATTCACTGATCAATAACCAGCAGATCGTATCCTCAATCGCTGATTCTGAGATCGAAGAAGTCATCAAGAACGCGCCTGAAAACATCACTCAGGTGTTTGAGGCCTATCGTGCCTTAATTCCGAATCGTACTGTTCCGGCGAACATACAGGCTCTTTATGATCACTATAAGAATCTTGTACCCAGTGCAAAGGCTGCAGATTTCGACATGTATGACATGAAGGGAAAGCGCGTGATGCTGTCTGATCTGAAAGGAAAAGCGGTCTACATCGACTGCTGGGCTACGTGGTGCGGGCCCTGCAAGATGGAAACGCCTCACATGGCCAAGCTATATGAGCACTATAAAAACAACAAGAAGATCATGCTGGTGAGCATCAGTCTTGACGCCAAGACAAAGCCTTGGATTGCCATGCTGAATAAAGACAAACCCGGATGGCCGCAATATATTGTCAAGAATGACTTCAATAGCACGCTCTGCACCAATTATAACATCGACGCCATTCCACGCTTCATGATGTTCGACAGTGAAGGACGAATTGTCAGTCTGAATGCTCCGCGTCCCTCAAATCCAGACATTATCAGTTGGATAGACAGCCATTTGAAATAGCAAAACTACTTTCTGAATACTTCATCAATATCCTGTGCAATCGGCTTGCATAGGATATTTTTTTATGATTCCGTATTTGCAGGGGCATCGTTCAACAATCCGCGTGACCGCAGAGACCACTGACGGATGGCGCATCCGGGCGTGAAAACGATGCCACACTGCCCGGAAGGCGGCAAGTGAGACCTGCTCCGCCGGTGCCTAACTCAGACTGAGCATGCGCTCGATGGGCTTCACGGCTTCGGCTGCGATATCGGCCGGCACTTCCACCTGCGGCCATTCATATTTCAACGTGTTGTAGATCTTAGCCACGGTGTTCATCTTCATGAACTCGCATTCGTTGCAGTGGCAGCCCAATCCGCCTTCACTCACCTCGGGAGGAACGGGATAAAAGGCCGTGCCGGGACACGTGCGCTCCATCTCATGCAGAATTCCGGCCTCCGTGGCCACGATGTATTCCTCCTCGGGATGCTGCTGGGCATACTTCAGCATGACGGCTGTGGAGCCCTTGACATCGGCCAATGCAAGTACCGGAGCCTTGCACTCGAGATGGGCCATGACCAATGCACGCGGATGAAGGGCCTTCAACCGCACGATCTCCTCTACCGAAAACTTCTCATGCACATGGCATCCGCCCGGCCAGAGGAGCATGTCCCGACCCGTCACCGAATTGATGTAGTTGCCCAAGTTGTAGTCGGGACCGAAGATGAGTTTCTCGTCTGCCGGAAACGAAGCGATCACCCGTTCGGCGTTGCCGCTTGTGACGACCACGTCGGTGAGGGCCTTCACGGCAGCCGTCGTGTTGACATACGACACGACCTTGTATCCCGGGTGAGCTTCCTTATAGCGTTTCAGGTCTTCGGCACGGCACGAGTCGGCGAGCGAGCAGCCTGCGTTGAGATCCGGACAGAGCACCGTCTTCGAGGGCGAGAGCAGCTTGCAGGTCTCGGCCATGAAGTGTACGCCGCACATGACCATGATCTGCGCCTCCGTGCGTGCAGCCTCCCGGGCCAGTGCGAGCGAGTCTCCGACGAAGTCGGCCAAGTCCTGTATCTCACCCACCGTATAGTAATGGGCGAGGATGATGGCATTCTTCTCACGGCACAAGCGCCTTATTTCCGCCTTCAGATCAAGTGTCCGGTCCACCGGTTCATCAATGAAGCCCTGTTCAATCCATTCTTTTTTTACCATGATATGATTATTTTTATATCTTTACTTTATTTTTTTATAAAAGTCAATGAGGTGTATGATAGGCCGTTGAAAAGTGCAAAACTTTCTGCTGAAAAACTTGCAGAATTCAATATCCACATCGTACGGGCGTTTATCCACAGTGGTTTTGAATAACGAAATGCTGTCAGTCAGCAAGATAGATGACTTATCCACAACCTGCGCTTTTGGTGCAAAGATAATAAGTTTATATCTTTTTCGGGTTGAAAACGGTGGAAAAATGCGAGATAGAGACGTGGAAAAGTGGTTGATTTCCACATTTCCGACCGGGCGGAATGGGGGCTGTGGAAAAGTCGCAGGTTATCCCCGGCGTTTTCCACAGGGTTATCCACAGTTTTTTCCACATCCTGATGTGTGGTCAAAAGCATAAACCTTCGACCATGAGACCATCTCGGAGGCGCGTTGGGCGCATTCGGATGGGCTGAGAGGAAAGAAAGGATAGTGAAAGCGAAACTATGCTTCCGCTGCAGTCGAAGTCTTCGGCGTGCGGAGCACAGCTTCCACCTTTTCGATGATCTGTTCGGGTTTGATCTGATAAAGGCAAGCCAGATCGCCGCGCTCACATTTCTTGTTGCCATAGATCGAGCATGGTCGGCAGGGCAGACTGACTTGCACGGCGTGGTCGCGCGACTGATTCCAGCCCATGAATCCGCCGTAAGGGTGGGTGGCGCCCCATATACTCACGACAGGCGTACCAACGACGGAGGCCAAGTGCATGTTGGCACTGTCCATGGAGATCATCACGTCCAAATGGCTCATGAGAATCAGTTCTTCGGACAGGCCGTTGAGGATGGCGGAAGCGTTGACACACTGCTGATGGTCCGCAGCAATCTCATCGAGCAGCTTCCGCTCTCGTTGGCCACCTCCAAAGAGGAAGATACGACACGAAGGATGATTTTTCGCCAGCTGCGCAATGACTTTCTTCATCAGCTCTATCGGGTATATTTTTCCCGGATGAGCAGCAAACGGTGCCACGCCGATCCATTGCTGGAACAACTTCTTGTCACTTACGCGGCCTTCAAGCAGTCGCAGATTGCCTCCTGAAGGCGGGAAGATCGAAGTGAATTCGAGGTGAATGGGATAGCCGAGCTCGTCCAGTACGTCGGCATAATTATGAAAACTCGAGGGCAAGGGACGGAATACCTTCGCCGTGTTGCGTATCAGCCGGTGTTTCTCCACTCTGCGCTTGTTGATGTGGGCCACGCGAAATTGACTCACATTGAACCGCATCCGGAGATAATTAGTGCGCAGCACGTTGTGCATGTCGGCCACTGCGGTGAAGTTTTTGGCCAGCAGTCGGCGGTAGAGTGCATTGAGCCCCGAGATCCCTTTGTATTCTTTGTTGACGTCGGCTTCCATAAATCCGACGTTCGGACGAAGGTTCTCAAAGAACGGGCGGGCAAAGGGTCGGCTCAGAACCGTGATTCTGAGCGCTGGATACTGCGTGGCCAGCGAGTAGACAACGGGCACTAACATGGCCACATCACCCATGGCTGAGAACCGCATGATCAGTATATGATCTGTCTTCATGATAGGAACCGTGATCGGATCATTGTTTCTTCTGATAGAGGATGGGATTGGTTGCCGGATCGTTATACATCTTCATCTGGCGATAGACCTTCATATATTTTCGCCCGGCCTCGATGTCTTCAAGTAGCTGGTCAATGGCTAAGCTGAGGTCCTTTTGCTGTTCGAGAAGCACGTTGAGCTTCATCCGGCATTTCTCCCGATGCTCGTCGGAGGCGTCGGTGCGTTCTGTCTGCTCGTTCATGTGATAGATTTTGAGGGCGAGAATGGACAGCCGGTCCACGGCCCAGGCCGGACTCTCAGTGTTGATGCGTGCATCCGGAGCGACCGAGACATCCGAGTACTTCTGGCGGAAGTATGAATCGATCTGCTCGACGAGGTCTGTCCGGTCTTGGTTGGAGCGGTCTATGCGTCGCTTGAGCGACAGTGCCTCGAGCGGATCGATGTGCGGATCGCGGATGATATCTTCCAAGTGCCACTGCACGGTGTCAATCCAGCACTTCAGATAGAGTCGGTTTTCGATGGAGTTGCTGTCGTAGGGGTTGCTGATGGTGGCATCAATGTCATCGGTGATGTGATAGTCTCTGATGACCTGACGGAAGATTTGATTGCATTGTTCGGTAAAAGACATGTCTTCATATTTTGATTTATGTTGCAAATATAGTTAATTTATTTCTATCCGCAAGAGTTTTCCGTTTTTAGTTTGTATTTTCTCCGCGGCTGCAACAATTTGCGTTTTTCAGTTTTTCAGTTTATGAGTAATGATTCCGCATCGAAGCGCAGGGGTGGACCTTGTGCCCGTCCGCAAGTGGCGATCCTTCCCTGATCCCATTCCATTCCTACCGTAGGGGCGGATCGGCGTATCCGTCCGCAAGGGATAAAAATATGGATTACAACATCCGTATATGATCTTTCGTATCCCGATCTACTATCCTCAAACCTCCCTCAACAGTATACATAGGCATGCAAGAATCCGTCATTCAACGTCCCACATTGCTCATTTCTCATACGCGCATCATGTTCCTCAAAATCCCGAAAATATCACCTCGGAAAACGATACGTGTCATCCGTCTGGCGCGGAGCTATCCTCCGGGCCGCCCAAACGATAGCTCCGGGCCGCCCGGAGCATAGCTTTTGACGGCCCAAAGCATAGCTCCGCCAACACCTTAAATATCAATAACTTATAAAGCACATTTGATTCGGTCGATGAATTCCTGTGGCAGGTGGGGCATGGCGCCGTGCTGCGTGCAGACGAAGGCACTCACGTCGACGGCCAACCGATGGGCTTCCACGAGGGGAAGACCGGCCAGCAGAGCCGCCACAAACGCTCCGGTGAACGAGTCGCCCGCACCTACGGTGTCTGCAACGGTCACCTTCGGTGTCGGGAGAAATGAGCGTTGACCCGGTGCAAACACGTAGGAGCCGTTCACGCCGCAGGTGAGCACGAGCATTTTCAGATTGTACTTGCCTAAGATGAGCCAGCATTTGTTCTCCATATCCAAGCCCGGATAGCCGAACATACGGCCGATCTGAACCAGCTCCTCATCGTTGATCTTCAGGATGTTGCATGCTTTGAGCGAGTCGCAGATAACCTCTTTCGAATAGAAATGCTGCCGGAGGTTGATGTCCAAGACCTTCAGACAGTCCTTGGGTGTGGCATTCAGAAACTGCGCGATCGTCTTCCGCGACACCTCATTGCGCTGTGCGAGCGTTCCGAAGCATACGGCTTGGCATGCCTTGGCGGCTTCTTCGATCTCCGGCGTATAGGGGATGTTGTCCCAGGCGACACCTTCGCGGATGTCATAGGTGGGAACCCCGACTTCGTCGAGCGTCACCTGGACGGTGCCGGTGGGGTAATCGACACGCGGCATGATATAATGCAGCCCCTTCCCGTCAAATGCCTTCAGCGTGCGGTCGCCCAATTCGTCGTTGCCCACTGCGCTCACCGCGATGGCATCATGCCCGAACTGGCTGGCATGGAATGCAAAGTTGGCCGGTGCGCCGCCTAATTTCTCTCCGTCGGGAAGACAATCCCATAGGGCCTCTCCGAGTCCTGCAATCACTTTTTTCATTGTATTTCGTCTTTATTGAATATCATTCTTTCATTTCTGTTTGATCTTTCATCCCTCCTGTTTGCCGGTCACTGCGGCTCCCACTCTCGGGATGTAGCTCAGCAGATAGACCACTCCGACGGCCATGACAGCCACGGCTCCGATCTGCCCGACAGCGTCGCTTGCGAAACCCATGAACAATGGGAAGACCGTTCCGCCGAAGAGTCCCATGATCATCAGGCCGCTCACCTCGTTCTGCTTGTCTGGTACGCTCTGCAGAGCCTGTGCAAACACGAGCGTGAAGACATTGGCATTGCCGAAGCCCACAAACGCGATGGCCGTATAAAGCAGCCATTTTGTCTGGCCGAAGGACATGCCTGCCATGCTCAGAGCCATCAACGTGACCGAGAAGATGAAGAAAGTGCGGTTCTTGACTACGCGTAGCATGAAGGCTCCCGTAAGGCTCCCGATGGTGCGGAAGATGAAATAGAGAGACGTGGCGAAGGCAGCTTCGTTGAGCGTCATGCCCACCCGCTCGATGAGGAGCTTGGGAGCGGTGGTGTTGGTGCCCACGTCAATGCCCACGTGGCACATGATGGCAATGAATGAGAGCAGCACGATGGGCTTGCCGAGAAGCCTGAAACAGTCGGCGAAAGAGGATGGCTTGCCCTCGATGGGCTCTTCTTCAATCGAGGTGGAGAGCAGCAACAGTGAGGCCAGCACACCGATGATCATGTAGATGGGGAACAGGATGCGCCACTCAAGACCGAAAGACGGGATCGAGGCAGATGCCCCCCACATGGCGATATAGGGTGCCATAAACGAGGCAATGGCCTTCACAAACTGGCCGAAATTGAGCGTAGCGGCCAGATTCCCGCCACGAATGACGGTTGCGACCAGTGGATTCAGTGATGTCTGCATCAGTGCATTGCCGATCCCTAAGAGCGAAAAGGCGACCAGCATGATGCCGAAACTCTCGCCGAAGATGGGCAGCAGCAATGCCAGAACGGTCACCACGAGCGACAGAAGCACTGTTCGCTTGCGCCCGATGTGGTTCATCAGCATACCGGTAGGTACGGAGAAGATGAGAAACCAGAAAAATACGAGCGACGGAAAGATGTTGGCCACCGAGTCAGTAAGTCCCAGATCGGCCTTCACATAGTTAGATGCGATCCCTACGAGGTCCACGAATCCCATGGCGAAAAAGCAGAGCATCACGGGGATCAATGCCAGTTTGTTGTTGTTATTCATCGTTAGTTGTTGTTAGGCGGTTAGTTGTTTGATGTTGCAAAGGTAGTGAAACCAACATGTCGACCCTATAAATAATCGTTCATCAGCTTGCAAATTTGTTATATGAAACAAATCTACTGGGCTGATGAACGATTAATTTCATTTTAACTCATAGATGGTCTGCTTGGCACTCCCTTTCAGGATGGCTTGGCTGTAAGGTTCCGACGGAAACACTAAATTGGTCATCGCCAGCTTCCCCTCGTTGCCAAAGGCTTCGATGCTCGAACGGTCTATGAAGAGTCGGAGGGTCTTCAGCGGGCCGAAGGTCGGTGCCACGGTCCGGGCAGGGAAGGCGTCGCTGAACTGCACCTCGCCGCTGCCGCTGCGGTCCATGGCGAAAGTGCGGCTGTCGGCGTCATATTCCATGACCACCTGTTCGCCCTTCCCGTTTTTCAAGGTCAGCGTGAAGCTGCCTCTGACCGCCACTTCTATTTCGGCCGCATCAGTCAGTTTGCGGAGCTTCCGGCCGCGTATCGCATTCACTTCACGGCTTGGATTGGAAGCCATATACGTCTCGTCGCCCGAGCGGAAGAGATAAAGATCGCGCGGAAGGCTGTTGGCAGCGCGGTACTGACGTGTCGGCACCTGGTTCGCATACTGCCAGTTGCTCATCCAAGCCATGGCCACCGTGCGTCCCTCAGGCGCGTTGTTGAAGGTGACGGTGGCATAATGGTCCTTCCCATAGTCCATCCATTTGGTGACAGCAGGTTTGCTGTCGCAGGTAAACTGATGGCCGTCGAACGAGCCGATGAAGTATTGCGTGGCGCTCCCGCCATGCGGACCGCCCGGGTTGATGTTCACGATGAGCGCCCATTTGTGGTCTCCGGTGCCCTCAACGGGCAGCTTCACAAGGTCAGGACACTCCCACACGCCGCTGTGGTTGCCGTATCCGTGGCCGAAGGAGCTTTCATATTGCCACGCCTTCAGGTCTTTCGACGAGTAGATCTGTATCTCCTGGCCAGCCGCCAGGACAAGATTCCATCGTCCGGTCGCCTCATTCCAGAACATGTTGGGATCGCGGAAGTCGGCAATCTCGCCCGTAATGATCGGGTTTCCGGCATATTTCGTGAATGTCATTCCATTGTCCGTGGAGTAGGCTAAGCTTTGTGTCTGGTTGACTCCAGCCGTGGTATAGATGGCTACAACAGCATTCCGGCCGAAGCCCGCGGTGTTGTTGTGGTCCACAACGCTGTTCCCACTGAAGATCGTACCTAATCCGTCGGGCTCGATGGCGTCAGGTTGGTGGGTCCAATGGATCAGATCCGTCGAGGTCGAATGTCCCCACGTCATGTTCTCCCACTGGCTTCCGTAAGGATTAAACTGATAATACAGATGCCACACACCATCCATATAGAACATCCCGTTGGGGTCATTCATCCAGCCATAGGCCGGCGTATGATGATACAGAGGACGGAAACGCTCGCGATTAGAGGTGTCAAAAGAGTTGGAATAACGCAGTTTCTGCCAGCATGCATACCCGCGGATGGCACCCGTCTGACGGCGGTTGCCGGGGAAAACAATGTCGAGCAGTGCCTGCTTACCATTCAACTGGCTGAGATCGAGGGGCACATAGTAGTCCACATTGTCCACTGATAAGCGACAGTTGAATTGCTTTACGACCTTGTTATCCACAATGATGCTGATGCGGGCATTCTCTTCTTTCTCCTCCACAGGCAGCAGGAGATAGCGCTGCACGGTCTCTATGCGCTGCATGGCGTGGCTTTCGCTGAGGAAAGAAGGTGACTGCGGCAAGGCCTGAGCCATGATCTGGCTGATCCAGAGGATAGCTAAGCACAGGGAAAAGAATCGTTTTTTCATGTCAAAAGGATTTCTATGATACGAGAGCAAAGATAGTTTATTATTTCTATCTTTGCCCTCTGATTGTCAATTAAATGATGCGTAGCCCGGATTTTGGGTGTATGCGCCGTTGGAAAGGTTATACTGCTGGACAGTGATAGGCAGATACTCGTCTTTTCCTTTGGTGAATTTGGCGTTCGCATAGTAGACCCTTGATTGTTTCTCACGTGCGAAATAGCCGTTCATGACTGTATCGGCGATGCCCCAACGGACAAGGTCAAAGAAGCGTTCACCTTCCATTGCCGTCTCTAAACGCATCTCGAAGCGGAGCGCCTTGCGTGCATAGGCCTGCGTCCAGCCATCACTCGGATATTCCGCAATCTTGTAGTTGGCCGCATACTTGCTGTCATCGTTGAAGTCTTTCACCCAATATGCGGCGTTGGCAGCACGATGGCGCACCTGGTTGATCAGCTGTCGGGCCACATCGAGATTCTGGTTCAGTTCGATGAGAGCTTCAGCCTTCCAGAGCAACACGTCACTGTAGCGGATCACGTTCCAGTTCAATGCGCTGGCTCCCCACGGCCAACCCTTGAACATCTCGCCGCTTTCGGGCGACACGAAGAAGCGCTTGCAGCAATGCTGACCATAGGTTCCCTGGTCGCGGACCCATGTGTTGAGGCACGGCGTATCGGTATAAGTCTTCCACCGGACACCCGGTCTGCCGACGATGAAGTCAAGCCGCGGATCCACCGGAGCAGACACGTTGTAGCTCTTGCCTGTTGCTGCATCCCATACATCATAATGCTGCTCATAGTACGAATCAAACTTTGGGAGTCCGTTCTCATCCGTTTGGTACGCGTCAATGAGATCCTGACTCGGCAGGAAAAAGCCGTCGCCGGAGTAGGGGCCCTGCGGTGCGTTGAGCAGATTTGACCAGTTTATGCGCCCGGCACTGCTGCTCCCGTCGTTCATGGAGTATTGTACCTGGAATACTCCTTCCTTACAATTGTCGCCCGTAGAGACCTTGTCTAAGTCCTGGAAGTTGTCCATCAGCCCGTAACGGCCGCTGTTTATGACCTGGTCACACTCGCTGACCACCTTCTGGAGCAGCGCTGCGTCAATGCCGGTCACCTGATGTGTGGTCTCGTCCTGCTTGTAGGCGCGGTAGAGGTTTACCTTTGCGGCGTAGGCATAGGCGGTGAATTTGTTGATCCTACCTATCTGCGGCTGGTTCTGGGGCAATATGTCAGCAGCCTCTTCCATCGTGGATGCGATCTTCTCAAGGATCTGGTCGCGGGTGTATTCGTTGTTGGAGAGATTGGAAATATTGCCGGTATAGTCCTCCTCGAAATAGACGATCTTGTTGAACAGACGGCTCAACTCGAAGTAAAAGTGTGCCCGCAGGAACTTCATTTCAGCGATCTGCACGCTGCGGTCGGCCACCTGCGCGTCGGTCATGCCGTTCAACATGCGCAGAGCTGCATTGCATCGCTGCACGCAAGTATAGAGATGGTACCACTTGTTGTCAACATTGAAGTTGGTGGCATCGACGTCCATGATCTCCATACGGTGGATTTCCTGCACGTCGCCTGTTCCTCCACCGCCCTTATAGGCATCGTCCGAGCGCACGCTGCCATAGCTCCAGTTGGTGGCGGGATAGAAGCACACGCTCCATTCCTGCGGATTCGGTCCCATCAGTGCAGCGTAGGCTGCGTTGGTCAACAGGTCTACCTGCCCGCCATTCTGGATCACTTCATCGCTCAGAACGCCCTGGGGCTTGTTGTCTAAGAAACTGTCCTCGCTGCAACTCACGGTCAACAGAGCTGCCGCGGTCATGATTGCTATATTCTTGAGTTTCATTTTGTTTTTCTCTTTTTGATGTTATTTGATCTTGTGATGTTTCTTCCCGGTCAGTCATTCCTTTCTTTTGGAGTATCGGGATGAATCTTTTCTATTTTACAGACCTACCGAGAGACCGAATGTGAAGGTGCGTGGGAGCGGGTAAGTGTAGCCCAATCCTTCGGGATCGGCGCCTGTATAGCCGGTGATGGTGAACAGGTTCTGGCCCTGAACGTAGACACGCGCGCGGCGGAGGTGTATCTTGCTGAGCAGGCTCTGCGGCAGTGTGTAGCCGAGAGTGGCGGTCTTCAGTTTGATGAAGGATCCGTTCTCGATGTAGAATTCGGAGCTTCGGTTTTCGTTATTGCTGTCGAGTGCCGTCAGCGCAGGAGTGTCGCAGTTGTAAACGCCTGTCTTTTCGTACTCGGTCCAGGCATTCATTGCGTCGAGCAGACGGGTGGAGTGGTTGCCGTTCCAGAGCTGGAAGAGATCGGTATAGAATTTAGAATTGTTCCACGCATCACGGATCATGCCGTTGAAGAAGAGGCTGAGGTCGAATCCTTTGTAGGAAGCCGAGAGGTTGAGACCTGCCGTGAACTTGGGCCGGTCACATCCTAACCACGTCTGATCAGCTGTGTTGATCTTGTTGTCACCGTTGATGTCGAGATACTTGATGCGGCCTACGCCGGGTGCTCCGATCTGCACATCGTACTGCTGCTTGTAGGCATCGACTTCATCCTGTGTGCGGAAGACGCCGTCGGTCTTATATCCCATCCATGATCCGTATGGCTGGCCGACGATCGACTTGCCCGGAATGGCGCCGCCGAAGGTATAGTAGATAGCCTCGGGGAGGCTCTTCATCTCGTTGTGATAGACGGATGCGTTGAAGTCGATGCTGTAGTTCAGTCCGTTCTTGAGCCTGTCGCGCCAGCCGAGAACGAGCTCGAAACCGTTGTTATCCATGTCGATACAGTTCTGCCAGGAATAGCCGCCCTCGCCGATGACGCCTGCATAAGGCGGCTCGAAGAGCATGTCTGTGGTCTTTTTCAGGAAGTAGTCGAGCGACAGGGTGAGCCGTTGGTTGAGCAGTGTGGCGTCCAGACCGAAGTTGATCTGCTGTGTCTGCTCCCATTTCAGGTCCGGATTGCCGGTGTGGGCCTTCGCTGCTCCGAATGCCATGTGCTGGTTGTCGCCTCTGAGGTTGTAGCTGGCGTTGGAGAGCGAGACAAGGTATTTGGTATAGGTAGCCTCGTTGTCGATCTCATCGTTGCCGTTGATCCCCCAGCTGGCTCGCAGCTTCAGGTCATCGAGCCATGATCTGGTGGTCTCCATGAACTTTTCGGAGGTGATGCGCCAGCCGGCAGATACGGATGGGAAGACGCCCACGTTGTGGTTTGATCCGAAGCGTGAGGAAGCGTCGCGCCGCACGGTTGCGGCCACGAGATACTTGCTCTGATAGGCGTAGTTGGCCTTGGCGAAATAGGAAATCATGGAGTAATTGCCGCCGATACCGCGCACCTGGGCCAAGTTGGTCACTGCATTGAGGTAGCGATAATCTGTTTCTTCGGACATTAAACCTTGTCCATGGCCGCCCAGATCTTCATAGTTGTTCTTCTTGGACTCCATTCCGAGGAGGAATGAAGCGTGGTGATCGCCGAGCTCAAGATTGTAGTTGGCCGTGTTGGTCCACACCCAGTTGAGGTTATGATAATGATAGGTGTCCAGCTCATTGACGTCTATGGTGCGCGAACTCTCCGTCCATTTCGGGACAAAGGTCTTGCTGAACTCATTGTAATAATTGATGCCGAAGTTGGACTTGAGTGTCAGGTTCTTGATGGGTTCGATCTCCATGAAGACGTTACCGAACACGCGCCAGTACTTGTGCACGTCATCCTTCTGGTTGTTCTGCAGTCTCAGCGGGTTCGGCTTGTCGTTGAGCACGTCCATGTTGCCTCCTCCGTAGCCTCCCATCGAGTCATAGGCCGGCTCGGCAGGATGCTGGGCGACGAGCTGTTCCTCAATTCCGCCTTGGGCAAAGTGTTGTGTCCAATAGTTGACGGCAATGCTCTCGCCCACGCGGAGACGGTTGTTGAGGAAGCCATAGTCAGAGGTCAGACGCGTGTTGAAGCGCTGATAGTCGGTGTTCTTCAGCATTCCGTCCTGGTCGATCCAGTTTACGGAGAGCGAACTGGAACCGTTTTCGGATCCCTTGCTCATGGTGAGCGAGTAGTTCTGCATCAAAGCGGTCTTGTACATCAGGTCAAGCCAGTCGGTGTCGGCGGCCGTATAGGTGCGGCCGTCGGCACCTGTGAAGTAAGGAGAGGTCGTGTTCAGCTGCGCCGTTTCGCCGTTTCCGTAGATCATCGAGTTGGGATGCGTGCCGTAGGAGTTTCTGTAGGCCTGCCAATAGACGTCGCCCCACTGGCGGGCATTCAGCAGATCGTAGTTGGTGGTGAATGTCTGGGCGGTGAGTGAAGCATCGAAGTCCACTTTCACTTCGCCTTTCTTGGCGCGCTTGGTGGTGATGATGATCACACCGTTGGCCGCCTGCGCACCGTAGATGGCGGCCGAGGAGGCGTCCTTGAGCACCTGGATGCTTTCCACATCGTTGGAGGACAGGATGCTCCCGACATTGTCGCGCGTCATGATGCCGTCAATGACGTAGAGCGGAGAACTGTTGTTGATCGTTGTCGTACCGCGCACCAGCGTAGAGGTGTTGGTGCTTCCGGGTGTCCCGTCGGTGGTGATATTCACGCCTGCCACGCGTCCGTTGAGGCTTGAGAGCACATTGCCGGTCGGCACGTCAGCAATGTCCGTCATCTTCACCACGGACACGGAGCCGGTCAGGTCGGCCTTCTTTTCAGCCGTGTAGCCGGTCACCACGACCTCGTCGATGGTCTTGGAGCTGCTCTTGAGCGTCACGTTCATCGTCGCCGTCGCCGGCATTTCCACGGTCTGCATGCCTAAATAGGAGATTTCGATCACGGCACCCTGCTTCACCGTCAGTGTGAAACGGCCGTCCAAGTCGGTCACCGTTGCCCTTTGGGTTCCTTTCTCTCTGACCGTCGCACCGATCACGGGCTCGTTGTCTTCGCCCGAAATGACCGTTCCGCTGACTTTCAGATCTTGCGCATGAAGGATCATGCACGCACATAGGAGCATCAAGCTCATTGCGATTCGTTTAAGGTTTTCCATTTGAATCATCGTTTGGTTAGTTGTTTTCATTTATCCGCCGGCAAAGATAAACAATGTGTATAGGGACGAAATAAAAAAAATGATTCAACGGCCAGAAAATTTGTTTCATGAATCATTTCTCGCCTTCTTTGTAACATTCTTGTTGCCTCTCGCGCGAGGAGACCGGTCTCGCGGCTGCCGGACATGCTCCATGGGCGGCAGCGCAACCGACGGGGATGGCGACGGACAACGGGCATGAATTATGATGACAATTGATCTCTGAAAACGGTGGTTTTATCTATCGGGCCGTCCGCTCGGTGGAAATACACGAAAAATGAATGTTTTTTGCAAATCGCAGACTGTCAATGACTTACGTCCGGACGGTCATTTTGCTCCGTTCAGAAAGCCTCTCCGCACGCCCCAAAGCTATCTTCCGCACGCCCCAAAGCTATCTTCCGGGTGTTCCAAAGGATAGCTCCGGTCGGCATGCAGCTATCATCCGCACCGCGCAGATGATCGTTCCGAGCCGCGCAGAAGGCACATTCAGCAATGAAAAATCAATATTCAGCACTGTCCATTGCGATCATTCCGCACGCCACATGCATCATTTAACATTTTTCTCATGTGTCGTCCGAGGCTTGTTTTTTCAGAATTTGGCTGACAAAGAGGCGTTGTTCGCAGCCTGCGGGCTGATAGGCCGATCCTCCCTCCACGGTGTCGCAGGGATCACGGCGATCGTGTCACCAACCATCTCACTCCCTCCCGTGCGGTTCGGGGCAGGCTGTGTCTCAACGTCCGATGTGCTCTCCGGGCACCACGCCAAACTCTTCCTTGAAGCATTTGGAGAAGTAGGACGGGGCGGAGAAGCCCACCGCGTAGGCCACTTCGGAAACGTTCATCCCTGTCGTGGCCAGCAGCTTGCGGGCGCGGTTGAGCCTTGCCTTGCGGATCAATTCGACAGGTGTGAATCCCGTCAGCGCCTTCACCTTGCGATAGAGCTGCACACGGCTCAGTCCGATTTCTGCCCCTATCCGCTCCACAGACAGGTCCGAGTCGGACAGGTTGTCCTGAATGATCTTGCGGAAGCGGTCGATAAACGCCCGGTCCTGATGGTTGGCTACGGCCGGGTGGAGATCTTTGGCAGCCGGTGCCGCTTGCTCCGTTTCGGAGCGGGCATGGATCATTGCGTCCCATTCGTCCCCGCCGGTGGCCCCCTGCGTGTAGTATCTGCGTAGCGCCGCTCGGCTCTTCAGCAGGTTGTCAATGCGTGCCAGCAACAGACGGGGGGAGAACGGCTTGGTGAGATAGGCGTCGGCGCCGCTCTCGTAACCCTCTATGCGCTGCTCGTCGAGCGTCCGTGCCGTGAGCAGAATGACCGGGACATGACTCGTGACGGCATCCGACTTCAGCATCTGGCAGAACGCTATGCCGTCCATCATCGGCATCATCACGTCGCTGACCACGAGGTCGGGCACCTCGCTGCGTGCGATCTCCATCCCCGAAAGGCCGTCGGCAGCCTCGATCACCCGGTATCTGCCCTGCAGGACCGTGTGGATATAGCTGCGCATGTCATTGTTGTCGTCAATGATGAGCACCACCGGCAGATTGTCGTTGTCGGCCGACACCACGCGCTCGGCACGGCTCTCTTCCGCCGACGGGCCGTTGATGTACTGCGTGTCCGGCATCCGCGGCTCTTCCTGTTGCGGTTCAGCGATCTCGCCCTCCTGGTTTTTCGGCAAGACCACCGAGAACTCCGAGCCCCGGTTTTTTTCGCTCCGGACGCTCACCTGACCGTGATGGAGCTCTGTGAAGGCCTTTACGAGCGCCAGTCCGATGCCCGTTCCGCCTGCCGAATGGCGCGTCTGGAAGAAGCGTTCGAACACACGGGGCAGCTCGTCGGTGTCTATCCCGATGCCGGAATCAGTCACTGAGAGGCGGATCTGCCCGTTTTCCGACGGCCGGAGGTCCACTCCGACGTGTCCGCCCGAGGGGGTGAACTTCAGCGCATTGCCCATCAGATTGGTGAAGATGCGCTCTATCTTGCTCCGGTCGGCCGTCACCACATAGCCGTCACCATCCTCCACGTGCAGGCTCAGGCTGATTTTCTTCTTCGCGGCAGCCACACGGAAATCGTCCGTCCATGATGTCAGGGCCTCGCGCATGTCAAACCGGCTGAGGCGAAGCGGCATCTTCCCGTTCTGCACCTTGCGGAAATCGAGGATGTCATTGACCAGTTGCATCAATACATTCACATTCCGATGCACCAGCGCCAGCAACGAATGCTGTTCCCCCCGGATGCTTCCGTCGGCGAGCAACTGCTCCACCGGCTCGGCGATCAGCGTCAGCGGCGTGCGCAACTCGTGGCTCACATTGGTGAAGAAAGTCAGCTGTGCCTGCGTCATCTCCTCCACCTCGTGCGTCAGCTGCTGCAGTTCGTCGTTGCGCTTGCTCAGTTCCGCGTTCAGCCGCGATTTCATCAGATAGGCGCGGAACACGTACCAGGCCCCGAGAACGAGCAGAATGATGATGATGACCGACATGATGATCAGGATGCGCTGCGTGTTCAGCCGGTCAAAGTATGTATCAACCAAGCCGTGCAGCGTGTTGATATTCTTTGCCTGCTTGTCCAGTTCGGCGTGCTGCATGAGCAATACCGCGGCGTTGTCCTTGGTCACGATGGCCGCCTGCATGGGATTGTCGCGCCTGAAGGGCTTGCCTTCGAGGATGTTGGCAGCCAGCTGCATCACCTCCGTACCACGTGTGGGATAGATATAGGAGGCCGTCATCAGCCCCTTGTTAACCATCTCCACACCGCCTCCGGGCGTGGGCAGGCCGTCCACACCGTAATAGATGACGGGGCGTCGGATGCCGTGTGCAGCCACCGAGCGGCGCGCCCCCATGGCCAGACGGTCGTTCTGGCCGAACACGCAGTCCATGTCCTGATGCTCCCGCAGAATCTTGTCCATGGCACGCCGACCGCTTTCTTCCGTCCAATCGCCCTGTTCCGAGACCACGACCGTCATGCCGGGAAAGCGGCGCATGGCAGCCATGAAACCGCGGTGGCGCTCGATAGCCGGCGACGAACCTTTCAGCCCCATGATCTCGACCACCTTCCCGCGGCCGCCGCAATTGGTCCCGATGAGCGTCCCCATCGTGTAGCCCACCTTGAAATTGTCAGCTCCGATGAAGGCTGTGTATTTGTCCGAATTGGTCTTGCGGTCGAAGAGTATCACCGGTATGCCGTGATCGTAGGCCTTGTCGACAATGGGCGTGAGCGTATTCTGCTGATTCGGCGATACGATGAGCAGGTCTACGCCCTCGCGGATGAAATGCGCGATCTGCTCTATCTGGCGTTGGTCGTTGTCGTCGGCCGATGCAAAGCGAAGCTCTATGTTTTCATGCACGTACTGTCCCGTGATCAGCTCGCGTTTCAACTGGTCGCGCCAGATATCCTCGCTGCACTGTGACACGCCGATGACATACTTCCGATGGCTGCCCGAGCAAGCACACAGGATTCCTGCAAACAGAAGAATGGCCAGTTTCCTTTTCATGGTTTCATTAGGTTTTATGCTACAAATATAAAAAAAATATGTCATATCTGTTGCTGATGAAACAAAATTCTCTTTCTTTGAAACATGAATGACAGCCTGTCAGGAAGTATGTACGTATCTTTGCAGCAGAATTTTCGGACGGCACCGTCCGTCCGTCCCGTCTCAACAGGTATCAGCGGTAAGGATTGGAAACGTTCAGGATCAACCTCGCCAGAAGGCCGCAGATCATTCGGATCCGTGGCCTTTGTTTCATGAAAACCAATCAAGCAAGATATGAAAACCAACCAAATGAACATGCTGTCTGTCCTCTTCCTGCTCCTCACAGCCATCCCCCTGCAGGCGCAGCTGCGCACGGACGGATTCAGTAAGTGGATCCAGCTGAAGACAGGAGCGGATGTACGGTCGGTATCCGGATGGTTTGCCTTGGAGTCATTTCCGACGGATACGGCAGCCTTCATCGGTGTCCGTGACCGACAGGGACATCATGTGGCAATCTGCGTAGACCGCTTCGGACAGCTCATGCTTGGTACCAGAGAGGGGTATACCCTGCTTCCGCAGCGGGTGGAGCGATTCCGCTGGCTGCATTTCCTGCTCGACTTGGAAGACCGGATCATCCTGATGAACGGTCGCCGGATTCCCTGTCACGCATGGACAGATATGGACCGGACAGACTCGCTGACCCTGCTGGCCGGCAAAGACTTCACGGAGAGGAGCGGCTGGGGCTACCGCCTGAACGTGATCAACGGGCTGATCGACGGCGTGAAAGGCAACGCTGAGCCTGTGGAAGCCGTGCTCCTGCGCGACAACGTTGGACTGCGCATGAACGAAAAGCCGTCGTTGGCCATCGAAAAGGAACGGTTCGCACACGACCTGAACCGTCCGAAGTATCATCTCATGCCTGCTGCCAACTGGACGAACGAGACCCACGGACTTCTCTGTTACAACGGACGCTGGCACCTCTTCAACCAGAAGAATGCCTCGAACATCCTGCTCCGACAGATCAACTGGGGACACTTCTCGTCGCAAAACCTGATTGACTGGACCGAAGAGCGACCGGCCCTCACACCCGGAGAGCCTTACGACAGCGACGGAATCTGGTCAGGCCACGCCGTGATCAATGACGCGGGCATCCCGCAGATCATCTATACCGGAGGCGGCAGCCACACCACCGTCTGCACAGCGTTCCCTATGGACTCGCTGCTTGTCAGCTGGCACAAGTACGAAGGCAATCCCGTCATCGCCCGTCAGCCACAAGCGTTCACGCGGACTGACATGCGTGATCCTTATATATTCAGCCACGACGGTCGTTGGTACATGATCGTCGGCTTCGGAATCGACCGCCCCGAAGGTTCGCATGGCGCGCTCTTGCTCTATCGTTCGGCTGATCTGAAGCGGTGGGATTATCTCCATCTGCTGTTTGAAGGAAACCCGCGCAAAGACCGTTCGGGCCGCTTCTGGGAGATGCCCGTATTCAAACGCTTTGGCAAAAAATGGATCCTCTCGGTCAACAGAGTGCCGGAGCCCGGCGCGCCAGCCATTACGCAATACTGGATCGGTAGCTTCAGACAAGAGAAATTCATCCCCGACGATCCCCTTCCGCAGCATTTGGAGGTCGTCAACCGCCTACTTTCACCCTCCGTCAGCGACATGTCCGACGGACGGACCATTGCCATGGCCATCATTCCCGATGAGATCGGCGCCGCGGAGACCCGCCGACAAGGCTGGGCACACGTCTTCAGCATTCCGCGGGAGTGGCGCTTCAACGGCAAGAAGATCTGCCAACAGCCCTATGAAGGACTGCGTCAGTTGCGCGCCAATCATCAAAGCTATCCCATGCAGGCCCTCTCCGAGCCTCTCGTTGTCAGCAGGCAGGGTCGGCAGAAGGAGATTGTCGTCCGCTTCAACGTCCTCGATGGAGCCGACTTCGGCATCACGCTCTGCAAGGATCCGGACGGTTCGGAGTGGGCCCGGATCATCTTCGACCAGCGCAGCCGTCAGCTCCGCATCGAACAGAAGCATCGTCCGGGCAGCCCGGAAACATTCTCCACGCCGCGAACAGGATACTTCCGTGTCGGCCGGAAGATGCCCCTGGAGCTGCGACTCTTCATCGACGGCTCCGTCGTGGAAGGTTTCATCAACGGCGAGGACGCCTTCACGGCCCGCTTTTTCACGTCCGATGAGCATGCCACACAGGTGGAGATCTTCTCCGATGGGCAACGGACGCAAGCTGCGGCCGACGTCTACGACCTCCGCCCGGCATCCATGACGACAGCATTCTGACAAACGGAATCTGCCGGTCAGGAAGTTTTAGCCAAGCCAGCTACGGTCAGTTCCCGTAGCCGGAATGGCCGTCGGTGTCAACGGGCAGCAGCATCTTTCACGGCGACAATTCTCCATGTATGACTTAATAATCCCGTTTTCATTTTGAAAAGCCATTGAAATTTACTATATTTGCATCACACATGTAACCGTCTAAACATATCCAGACTATGGCAAAACGAAGCTTATGGCGTGACGACTATTGGCTGCTGCTTATGCAACTCTATCTCCGCCGGCCCGCCGGTGTGAAGCCCCTCTACTCCCGTCCGATGGTGGAGCTTGCGCTGGAGTTGCACATCAGACCCGAGTTTCTCTATCAGCAGATGTTCCGCCTGCGGCAGTTTGACACGCCGCGCATCGAGCGACTGTGGAACACTTACGGCAAGAGCCCCAAGAAACTGGCACGTGCGGTGAAGCTGTTGCGCCAGATGAAGGGCTTCGGACAGGCAGCAGAGTTCTACGACGGCGTAGATGTCTGCGAGTCATGGGAGATGGATTTCAAGCCCGTCAGTGATGCTACGGGGACCGTAGAGCCCGTCCATCTCATCATGATCCTCGACCTTTACTTCCGCCTCACACCCATCACGATGGTCGCGGAGACACCGGAGATCATCGCCTTGGGAAAGCTCCTCCGCATCCAGCCAGCGCTGATCGTGGAGGTGATGGACGTGTTTCGCTTCTGCGATCCTTATCTCAACCGCGACGACATGATCATCAGCCCCTTCCTCTTGCCGTGTCAGCAGGTCTGGAAGCGCTTCGGCAACGACAGCCCGGAGAAATTATCGGCCCTCGCCGCACAATTAACGGACTACTTTCGCTGATTCTCCGAGATCTTTTGTACATTTGCATCGAAATCCCATCAGATATGGCCCAGAGACTCATACAAACGCAGACACAGAAGCAGATCCAGACGCAGCACCTCTCGCAACAGCAAATGCTGCAGGTAAAGCTATTGGAAATGCCGGTCACAGAATTAGAGGAGAGCGTCAATATGGAGCTCGATGACAATCCGGCGCTTGAAGTCAGCAATCCCGATGACGCACTCAGCGAAGACCGACAAGAGACGATCGAGGACGAAGAGGAAAACTTTGACCAGCAGACGGAGCGCGAGGAGCGGGAAGAAGCACTCGATTCGGCGCTCGAAAACATCGGACGTGACGACGAGATGCCGGAAAGCTTCCAGTCTGGGAACTATCAGAACGCTGACTATGAAGAGATCGTCTACGGCGACACCACATCTTTCTATGACAAGCTCAAGGAGCAGATGGGGATGGAAGAACTGACACCCAAGCAGCACGACATCATGGAATACCTCATCGGGTCGCTTGATAATGACGGACTGCTGCGAAAGGATCTCGACGCCATCAGCGACGAGTTGGCCATCTACCACAACATTGAAGCCGACGAAAAGGAAATTGCCGACGTGCTCGCAATACTCAAGACATTTGACCCCGCAGGCATCGGAGCCTGCTCATTGCAGGAATGTCTGCTCCTCCAGATAGACCGCAAGAGCGACGGAAAACTCAAAGAGCTCATGCAACGTGTCATCAGCGATTACTACGATGAGTTCACCAAGAAGCATTGGGACAAGATTCAGGCTGCGCTGAACCTCAACGATCTCCAGACCGAAACGCTCCAGGAGGAAATACGGAAACTCAATCCCAAACCCGGAGCAGCCCTCGGAGAGACCGTCGGACGCAGTCTCCAGCAGATCACACCCGACTTTATCGTCGACACATCCGATGATGGAATCGTCACCTTCAGCCTCAATCGCGGCAACGTGCCTGATCTGAAAGTCTCGCCATCCTTCACGGATATGGTCAATGAATACAAGAACAACAAGCAGGGGATCAGCCGTCAGGCTAAGGAAGCACTGCTCTATGCCAAAGGAAAAGTGGACAAGGCCGTCGGCTTCATCGAAGCTGTCAAGCAGCGAAGGCACACCATGTACATCACCATGAAGGCTATCATCGAGTGGCAGTACAAGTTCTTCCAAGACGGAGACGAGACCGATCTGCGCCCCATGATCCTCAAGAACATCGCCGACAAGACAGGTCTCGACATCTCGACCATATCCCGTGTGAGTAACGTAAAGTATGCCCAGACCAAGTGGGGCACATTTCCGCTACGCTTCTTCTTCACGGATGGCTATATCACAGATAGCGGAGAGGAGACGTCCACACGCAAGATCAAGCTCGCGCTGAAGGATGTTATCGAGCAAGAAGACAAGAGTAAGCCACTCAGTGATGACATCCTCGCCAACGAGATGAAGAAACGTGGATTCCCGATCGCACGCCGCACCGTGGCAAAATACCGCGAACAGCTCGGACTCCCTGTTGCCCGGCTCAGAAAAAAGTAATCATCCGGCTGATACAAAGCATGTAAACGTCGCCTCCATCCTATGAAAGAGAAGAACATTATACTGGCTGCCCGCGTGATGAGCATGCTCTTCACGCCGTTCTATCTGCCTATGGTCGGGCTCATAGCCCTGTTCATCTTCAGCTACATGAGCCTGCTCCCCTTGTCCTATAAGCTCATCGTGCTGGCCATGACCTATCTCTTCACCATCCTCTTGCCTACCGTCCTGATCCACGCCTATCGACGTTATCAGGGCTGGTCTTTGATAGAACTCGGGGCCAAAGAGCGGCGCATGGTGCCCTACATCATTTCTATCCTCTGCTATTTCACCTGCTTTTACCTGATGAACCTGTTCAACATCCTGCGCTTCATCGGTGGAATACTGCTCGCGGCACTGGCCATTCAGATCATCTGCGCACTGATCAACGTATGGTGGAAGATATCCACCCACTCCGCAGCCATAGGCGGCGTGACCGGCGCATTGGTCGCCTTCTCCTTCCTCTTTGCGTTCAACCCGGTCTGGTGGTTGTGCTTCGTCCTCCTCATAGCAGGCATGGTGGGAGCGAGCCGCATCATTCTCCGGCAGCATACGCTGCTCCAAGTGATCGCCGGATTCTTCGTCGGTGTCCTCGTCGGATTCTTTATCATCGTATGAGACAACAACAATCAATAATCAAAACAATAACGATATGAAACCAATCGTCAGCATTATCATGGGGAGCACGAGTGATCTGCCCGTCATGGAGAAGGCACTCAAATGGCTCGATGACAACGCGATCCCCTTCGAGGTGAATGCTTTGTCGGCTCATCGCACACCGGATGCCGTCGAGGCATTTGCCAAAGGTGCCCGCGAGAGGGGCATCCGCGTCATCATAGCAGCTGCTGGAATGGCAGCCGCACTGCCTGGAGTGATCGCCGCATCGACCACCTTGCCCGTCATCGGCGTACCTATCAAGGGCATGCTTGACGGACTCGACGCCATGCTGAGCATCATCCAGATGCCCCCCGGCATTCCTGTGGCGACCGTAGGGGTCAATGCCGCGCAGAACGCAGCGATCCTCGCGGCCCAGATCATCGCCTTGAGCGACGAGGAAACGGCACGTAAGGTCGACGCATGGAAGGCAGGTCTCGGTTCGAAAATCGAGAAAGCGAATGCCGAACTGGCACAAATCAAGGACTATCAGTATAAATGTAACTGAAACGGAAGATCGTTCCGTCTTAGGAAGATTATATCTTCGGCCAAGCCGGAGAATCGTTCCGGATCGGGCGGAAGATACGTTTCAAGCAGTCGAAAACCAATTCTTTATTGATGGAAACAGACCTATTCAACTATCACAGGCGCCAGACAGTGGCCGTGCAGGTGGGCAGTGTGGGCATCGGAGGTGACAACCCGATCCGCCTGCAGTCGATGACGACGACCTCGACTGATGACACTGCTGGCTCCATAGCACAGGCGGAGCGCATCATCAGGGCCGGGGGGGAGCTCGTGAGACTTACCACTCAAGGCACCAAAGAGGCTGAGAACCTGCGGCATATCCATGACGGCATCCGTGCGGACGGATTTGCCACGCCGCTCGTAGCCGATGTCCACTTCAACCCGAACGTTGCAGACGTCGCGGCAAAGTATGCCGAGAAGGTGCGCATCAACCCCGGAAACTACGTCGATCCGGCCCGTCGGTTCATCCGGAAGGAATATTCCGACACGGAATATGCACAGGAGTTACAGAAGATCGAAGACCGTTTCGTGCCGTTCCTTGACATCTGCCGAGCCAATCATACAGCCGTCCGCATCGGTGTCAACCACGGTTCACTGTCCGATCGGATACGCAACCGCTATGGCGACACGCCCGAAGGCATCGTCGAGAGTTGCATGGAGTTCCTGCGAATCTGCCGCCGTGTGCACTTCGATGACGTGGTGATCTCCATCAAGGCCTCCAATACGGTGGTCATGGTGCAGTCGGTCCGTCTTCTCGTAGAGACCATGGAGCGCGAAGACATGCACTATCCGCTCCATTTGGGTGTCACTGAAGCCGGCGAGGGAGAGGACGGGCGCATCAAGAGCGCCGTTGGTATAGGAGCGCTGTTGGCCGACGGAATCGGCGATACCATCCGTGTCAGCCTCTCCGAGGAGCCTGAGGCGGAGATTCCGGTGGCACGTCATTTGGTCGACTACATCGGGCGGAAGGCGGGCCAGAGGATGATTCCGGGCGAGGCTTACGGCGGTTTCCGATGGACAAAGCCTACAAGGCGCACGACTAAACCTGTGCTCAATGTCGGCGGCGACCATGTTCCGGTGGTGATACAGCATTTTGTTCCCGGCTCCGAAACCATCGGGCGGGTAGGGGAGGAGCGTGCAGACTACCTCTATCTCGGTTCGTCAGTCCCGGCCGAAGCAGACCCGCAGCAGCGGTATATCGTCGATTTCAACATCTATGCGCAGCTCTGTGCGGGCGAGATAGCCTGTCCGCGGTCATCTGTGGAGGGGCAGGAGGTGAAGGCGGAGCAATTCTTCCCGATCTTCCCGGTGACGGCGATGCCGTTCGTCGGGCATGTCCAGGCTCCGCTGAAGTTTCTCGTTCTGCAGTTTGGAACGCCAGCGGAGGAATACCTTGCCTGTCTGAAACTGCATCCGGAGGTCGTGGTCGTCTGCACGAGCGGGCATCAGAACCGCCTCGGCGATCAGCGTGCGCTGGTCCATGAGATGATGAATGCAGGCGTCATGAACCCCGTCATCTTTGCCCAGATGTATCGTCTGAATGATAAAGAGGAATTCCAGCTCGAGGCCGCGGCAGACATGGGCGCGCTGATGATCGACGGTCTGACTGACGGACTGTGGCTCCTCAACGACGGCAACATTGCCATGCGCGACATCGAGACCACGGCTTTCGGCATCCTTCAGGCCGCCCGTCTGCGCACTACACGTACCGAATACATCAGCTGTCCGGGCTGTGGGCGCACGCTGTATGATCTCCGCGAGACCATCGCACGCATCCGCGAGGCCACGAAGGAGATGAAAGGGCTGAAGATAGGGATCATGGGTTGTATCGTCAATGGACCCGGAGAGATGGCCGATGCGGATTATGGATACGTCGGAGCGGGCATCAATCGCGTGAGCTTGTACCGCAAACAGGAATGCGTGGAGAAGAATATCCCGCAGGAAGTGGCCGTCGACCGGCTGCTCGAACTGATCCGCAGAGACCGGGAGAAGTAGGCCCCCCGCCTGCCTTCCCGGCAAGGAGGGAGATGGAGCGCATGATTAGCGTAACGGCTCAACAATCTCGCTGGGGCGGAACAGCATATCCGGCCGGGAGGAAGAGGAGAGGAGTAGCGGGAGAACAGGAGACTTTTGGGAGTACGGGAGTATAGGAGTTACAGGAAAGCAGACAACATCAATCTTCATTTCTTTATCCCGCTAATCCCGAAACGCTTCACATTTGTCTGCACTCCTGCACTCCTCTAATCCCGCCATTCCTCACATTTGTCTGCACTTCAGAACTCCTTCACTCCCGCCACTCCTCATATTTGTCCGCACTCCAGAACTCCTTCACTCCCGCCACTCCTATACGCTTGAACTCCCTAACCCCATCCTTCAATATATCAAAAATCAAATCAACAATCCACTATGGAAGGAAGAACAATCTACGAAATGGATCTGAAGAGCCGCTACATCGCGCCTCAGAACCGCTATGACGATGGTGACGCACTCTACGCCCGATGCGGAAGGAGCGGCATCTTGTTGCCTAAGATATCCTTAGGTTTCTGGCATAACTTCGGCGGAGTGGACCCCTATGAGCGCAGCCGTGCCATTACGCACTATGCATTCGATCACGGAATCACCCACTTTGACCTCGCCAACAACTACGGCCCGCCATATGGGTCGGCTGAAGAGACATTCGGTCGGCTGATCGAAGACGACTTCCGCCCCTACCGCGACGAGCTTTTCATCTCGTCGAAAGCTGGTTTCGACATGTGGGGAGGGCCTTATGGCAACTGGGGAAGCCGCAAATACCTCATGGCCAGCATCGACCAGAGCCTGCGTCGTATGCATCTCGACTACGTAGACCTATTCTATAGCCATCGCTATGACCCCAACACGCCCATCGAGGAGACCTTGCAGGCACTCGTCGACATTGTCAGGCAGGGCAAAGCGCTATACATCGGACTGAGCCGGTGGCCGCTCGAGCCGCTCAAGAAGGCCGAGCAGTATCTGCGAGAGCATGACACCCCGCTGCTCATCTATCAGAGCAAGCTCAACCTGATCAACCGTGAGCCGCAGGAGGAGGGCATCCTCGACTACTGCGCCGAGCGTCAGATCGGCTTCATCTCGTTCTCTCCGCTGGCCCAGGGACTACTCACCAACCGCTATCTGAACGGCATTCCGTCCGACTCGCGCATGGCGCAGAAGAAGACACTGCGGTCGGATCAGCTCACCCCCGACATGCTCAGCTATCTCAACAGGCTTAACAAGATTGCCACGGAGCGTGGCGAGACCTTGGCCGAAATGGCCCTCGCATGGGTGCTCCAGCAGCCTGCCGTGACTTCGGTGCTCGTCGGAGCCAGCTCGCCGGAGCAGCTCGCCGACGACCTGAAGTGCGTTCACGCCGAGCCATTCAGCGACGCTGACCTCTTATAAGGAATACTCTTTTTTTGCTAAATGTAATTTATTTATTTTCAATATGTTACATATAGCCCGCGCGGAGCATAGCTTTTGGCCGCCCATATGATAGCTTTTGGCGGCCAAGAGATATCCTTTCGGCGCCCCGGAGCATAGCTCTGCGCGGCGCACATGACAACACTGTCGAAAACGTTTTTTTTCTCCGACAGAAAAGGAGGATAAAACCGGGTCCGGCGGACATCAGAAACCGGACAAAGATTTACTGCATTTTTTTGTAACAGAATCATCCATAGTCACGTCCTTATGATTGAAAGCGTTTTCACAAACATGTGTAACCGATCAAACAAACGACAATGAAAAGAATGATTCTTGCCACCTGCCTTCTGGCCGTCTGCCACTTGAGCCAGGCACAAACCGTTGACGCGCTCTTCAAGGAGTTCAAGGATGCAGCCAACGCAGAATACGTACACCTACCGAAGATACTTATGCGATTGGGTGGGAAATTTATCAGCAGCGAGGCCGAAGATGCCGACGACCGCATGATCGCCAAACTTGCGCACCGGATAAACAGTCTGCGCGTGCTTGACATGGACGACTGTTCGAAGACGGTCAGGCAGCGTTTCACCCATGCGCTGGACCGACTCACCACCGCTGGTTATGAGGAGCTGATCCGCGTCAATGATGATGGCGATCGCGTCCGGATCATATCTCGCTCGAAGGGCGGCCGCATTCGCGAACTGGTGATCATCAAGGGAGGCAACGATGACTGTGCCCTCGTGCAGCTCAAGCTCAACATCAACCAAGCAGAGTTGGACCGGCTGCTCTCAGCAGAGAAGGGTGGCGCCGCCGCCCCTGCCCTCCTCTTGGCCAAAGAGAAGAATAAGCCGACACTCCCGCAGAAGGCCGACAGCACCCTCCAATGCGCTGACCGCACCCTCAGCACGAAGTAAACCGCACGGCAGCCATGGACGCCTCCCAGTTCAAAAGCCTCTTCCTGCCCGCCGCGTCGCAGCTCTACCGCGTCGCCTTGCGTCTCACCGGCAATCCCCAGGAGGCCGAAGACTTGGTCCAGGAAGCCTTCCTGCGGTTGTGGACAAAGCGCGGGCGGATAGGCTCCATCGACCGTCCGGAGGCCTATGCCGTCACCCTTCTGCGCCACATCCACTGTGACCGGCTCCGCCTCAAAACCGTCCGCGAGAGCGACAAGGTGCCTGAGCAACTGCCGTTAGAGGCCTCCGACGACATCAGCCACACCATCGAGCAGGCCGATCTCTCCGACAAAGTCAAGGCACTGATCAGCCGTCTGCCCGACACACAGCGCCTCATCATCACCCTCAAGGACATCGAGGGACTCGAACTGGCCGACATCGCCGCGCGCACAGGCATCACCGAAGGCAACGCCCGCGTGATCCTGAGCCGCGCAAGAAAGGCCGTCAGAGCTCACTTCAACCGACAATGACATGAACGAAACAAACGAATTGCGAACCCTGCTCGACCGTTTCTATGACGGAGAGACCACTTCCGCCGAGGAGAAACGGCTGCATGAGCTGCTTCATGACGACCGTCTGCCCGCAGAAATGGCCGCTGACAGGCTTCTTTTTGATCAACTGTACGATCTTCCCACCGATGTTCCGGAAGGCCTCCAGGAGCGCTTAAAACGCCAAATAGACGGATGGAACACCGTCGAGCGCACTGCCGCCCGCTCCTCACGCATCGTCAGTCTCAGCTGGACGGCAGCCATTGCGGCCTCCCTCGTGCTCCTCTTCACGCTCGGAACGTTCCTTAATGAGCGTGGCCGACAGCACTCCACGGCACAGCTCCGCAACGCCTGCACGGTGCCGCAGGACACCTACTCCGATCCCGCAGACGCCTACGCGGAGACGGAGCGGGCACTCCTCAAGTTCTCACAGAGCATCCACAAAGGTCTCAACACAATGGAAAAAGCAACACAATGATATGAAACGAATCCTCTTGATCCTGCTGATCGCCCTCACGGCCACCCTCGGCCGCGCCCAGGACGCACTCTTCAGCAAATATGAAAACACCCCCGGCGTCGAGACGGTCTTCGTCTCCAAGGCCATGTTCCGGATGATGCCCAACCTCCGGGTGGGCCCGAAAAACATCGGAAAGATCGTCTCCAAGCTCGACCGACTGCAGATCCTCAACTGCGAGCGGCCGTCAATGGTCAAGGCGATCGCCGACAATGCCGCCGCCATCTACAGGCGCGAGCACTACGAGATCGTCATGCAGGCCAACTCGGACGGTGAACGCACCACGATCTACATGAAGTCGCGCGGACACGGAAAGAATGAATTCGCCCTGCTGAATGTAGAAAAGGACGAAGTCAGTATTATCAACATCCTCGGCAATGTCAGCTTGGAGGATATCAAACAGATCACAGACGATTGAGCTACGTTAAAATGGAAGTGTGAAGTGAGGATTCATTGCGCATCGCTCCAAGCGACCCATGCAATGCCCGTCACTTCACACTTCAACTGTCAAGGATCTCATCTGTCCTTCAGAACCTCCATCATATAGATCGCGTCAAGGCTCCAGAGGGCGGCATCGTTGGTCGATACGCGCGGCCATTCGTGTGTCTTCTGCGGCACGAGCGGCGGCATGAGGACGCTGATCTCCTTGCTTATCTCACTGCCGGAATCCGACTTTCCCCATAGATCCTGCCATGCCTCGGCGGTCTTCTGCGGGTCTTTGCTGGCCGCGGCCGCATAGGCCAAGAGGCGCCTGACGGGGAAACCGTTGTGCGTGACCTTGGCTGCCATCTCCTTATAGCGCGTCGCAAAGTCGAGCCAGGAAGCCTTGAAGGCCGGCACGTCGACCATTTCGAACATCTCCATCATCACCTCAAAACCACCCATGATCGTCATCAGATGGTTCGTGGACAGCCGTTCGGGATCGCCGTCATAGTTCAACCGGCCCGTCGCAGGATCATATCCCTTGGCCAGATTGCCCGTGAAGAAGCCGTTTCTGAGGCTTGCGATGGAGCGCATGCCCGTCTCTATTTTCTTCAGATACTTCTTGTTGCCGGTCCGTTCCCATTCTGTCATCCAGTTTCCAGCATATCCCAACCAGTCGGGACCGATCCTCAGGCGCGCCGGAGCGTTTGTCGGGAACTTTTCGCGTGGCTCTGCCAGTCGCATCGGATCTATCTGATAGAGCTTCTGGTCGGCGTCCTTGACCTCGTGCATGATGTCTCCGGTGCGCTCATCCGTGGTCAGATAATAATAGAAACGATTGAAGGCGGCCTGCGAGATGCGTGATTCCTTGGCGCCGCAGCCCCAATGCGAGACGTTGTGGCGGCTTCCCAAGCCCGCCATATCACCGATATGGTAGGTGTCCACCTCACTGTTGTGGCGCGTCATGGCCTCTGCCATGCGCCAGATATCCTGTCTGCCGGTACGCAGGAACATGTACCAGAGCCAGTCGGGTGAGGCGAGTTCGGTGTTGTCCCATGCAAAGCCGCCCACGTCGTAGCGCCATTCGTGACGCACAGGATCATAGGCATGCATGACGTCGCCATAGTTCCAGAAGCCGTACCAATGGTTTTCGTCGATGGCATGCTGATAGAATGAGATATACTGATCCAATCTCTGTTCGATGCGCTTGCGGTTTGCGGTCGACGAATCCGGCAGTGACCAGATGCCGAAAGCACGCTTCAGATGGAGGTACTGCGGTGTGGGGAGGAACCGGTTCTCATCGTCCCGCGGCGCCACGGACGCCTTGCCGCCGTAGCGGTCGCATGCGGTGAGGAAGAGGGTGGACGTGCGTCCGATGCCGTAAGGCGTGCTCATGCCTTCCTGTACGTCCTCATAGGAGGAGTTGAGGTCATGCGCCACGACGTCGTAATGACGCAGATCCATCGGCTCCGACTCAGGACTCCAGAGCCAGACCGTCATCTGCGCCATCGGCTGACGCGCTCCGCCGATCTCGATCGTTGACGGGTAGGACTGCCAGAAGTCCTTCAGTTGGACAGCCAGACCGCCCGACACGTCGCCCAAGAAGGCATATCCGTCGGCGCGACGGCCGCTGTAAGTGCCGATCCAAGGCCTGTCATCGGTGGCCCGCTTGCGGATGGTAAAACCTTCATCGGACAGCTGCGAGAGGCGGAAACCGTCCCACTTGGCCCAGTCGTCGATCAGTTTTCGACCTGCATCGTCGAACGTTTCGCGCTCCGGAACGCGCTTCCCGTCCATCTGGTCGACCTGATAGTTGTGGGCGCGGGTCAGCAGCCGCCGGCCGACAAGCGGTTCCACGGGCTCGGCCCATACGCCTCCATCGCCGGTAGAGAAGGCGACATGGCGGTTGTAGAGAGCCTCGCGCAGAGGCACCATGAAGCGGATGCCGAGCGAACGGATGAAGTCACGGTTCTGGTCTCCGTCGTAGAGGAATGAGTGGACGAGCTTGATCTGGTCGCTGCCGGCGAAGAACGAGAGGCGCACGGTGAACGGGAGCCAGCTGCGGGTGCCGTCGCTGAGGCGGCCGGACACCTTGATGACGGCCGAGACGCGACCGCTGCGTTCCACCTGCACCTGGTCTATGCGGCTGGTGAAGTGGTGGAGCCGGATGTCGTCGGCCTGCAGCTTGTCCTGCGTCGAGGCCACCAAAGCGGCGCCGTCAGCCACCTTCACGCTGCCCCGATAGAGGCTGTCGATGAGCTGCATGCCCGCTTTGGGGATCCAGCAGGTCATCTTTCCGGTGCTGACAACGAGCTGTGCGCCCTCCTCGCGGATTGTCAGGCCCGTCCTGGAGGATGCTGTGGCCCGACGGGAAGTGCCCTCGGTGAGCGTCAGTGCACTCGTTCCGCCCGGGATCACGGCCGAGAGGCCGGCCCACTTGACGGATCCGTCCTGCCAACGGGCATTGACCCAGACGTCGGCAGGCACGCCGAGCGACAGCCGACTGACATCCTTGACCTCGCCGCGGGCAAAGGGAACGCCGAACGAAACGGGCGTGTCGACAGACGGTGTACGGCCTATCCAGCACAGGGGTACGTCGATCGCCTGTGAAGGAGCATAGCGGAAGTTGGTGATACGGGTGCGGGAGGCGGTGGTGCGGAAGCCAAACCAGCCTTGCGTAAGCGGCTTCGGGTCATCGTAGGCGACGATCTGGCGGCCGTCGATGAAGTATTCGACGCGTCCGTTCATCGTCCGCAGACGAACGTGATACCAGTGATTGGGCTTCAAGAGATGGTCTTTGTCGCGGTATTCCCGCAGGATGGCGGGCCGATGTGCGGCATCCGTGTTGCCGTCATAGCGTCGGAAGCGGGTCGTGGTGTTGTGATTGCCGCCGTAACCGACATAATAGAGCTGCAGCGCATAGCAGTTGTTGAACACGCCCTGTCGCTCCGCGGCTCTGGTGAAGACGGTCTTCGCTTTCGGATCGGATGCCATCCAGAAGCAGTTGAGGTCGCTCAGACGGTCGCCCGGACGCCCCTCATCGACTACCATGGCGTCATACTCGATGGTCATGTTGCCGCGCATCTGCTCCTTGCGCCATAGCGTCAGCCCTTTCGGAGCCGTGATCTCGCAGGTGTCACCGGTGAAAGTGACGGTGGCGGAAGGTGATTCCGACTCGACCTGCCAGTGTCGGCTGAAGTCGCTCCGGTTGAGTCCAGACACCTGAGCCGTGGCTGTTGCGCCCGCCGAAAGAAGCAGCAGCATGGCCAGACTGTAAAATCTTGTCATTCGTTTCATGATATGTTCATTTTAGTAGTGTTCGTTTGGTGAGTCCGTCGGGCGGGATTTTCCCGATCCTTCCGTCCGATCCGTTCCTTCTGTCAGCCTGATCCGGATTGTCCGCCAATATGAATCGAAGCGCCGGTCAGTCTGATCCGGACGGTGCGCATCTCCCCTGCAAATCGTCTGTCAGCGGGCTTTGTCATCGGCTTCCGCATGTCCTGCGGAGACGATCTCTGCCGTGTGTCTGAGCGGGGCGTATCGTGTGCCCTGCGCAAAGCTATGCTCCGGGCGGCCCGGAGCTAT
>ONHE01000046.1 GCA_900317545.1 uncultured Prevotella sp.
CCCCCAGGCCGGTAAAGATCTCACCCTCAGCATCGACCTCAAGCTCCAGGCCTTGGGCGAAAAGCTCCTTCGGGGAAAGATCGGAGCCATCGTCGCCATTGAGCCTTCGACGGGCGAAGTATTGAGCATGGTTTCTTCGCCCGGCTATGATCCGCGGAGAATGGTGGGCAGACAGCGCGGCCAGAATCATCATGCGCTTGCCCGTAACGTATGGAAACCCTTGCTCAACCGGGCCATCATGGGTCAGTATCCGCCCGGATCGACGTTCAAAACGTCACAAGCGCTGACCTTTATGACCGAAGGAGTGATCAACTCACATACCCTCTTCCCCTGCCATCACGGCTTCTACTACCGCGGTTTGCATGTTGGGTGTCACGGACATGCATCACCTCTGAATCTCGTACACGCCATCAGCACCTCCTGCAACGGCTACTTCTGCTGGGGATTGTATTATATGATGCGCAATCGGGCTAAATACAGGAGCGTCGGAGATGCCATGAATACATGGCGGGACTATATGGTGAGCATGGGATTCGGCTATAAGTTAGGCATAGACCTACCGGGAGAGAAGCGCGGACTGATCCCCAACGCGAGCTTCTACGATAAAGCCTATCACGGATCCTGGAACGGACTGACCGTCATCAGCATCAGCATCGGGCAGGGCGAGGTGAATCTGACACCGCTGCAGATAGCGAATCTCGGCGCTACCATTGCCAACCGCGGCTACTATTACGTGCCTCATGTCGTGCGGAAAGTGCAGGGTGAGCCACTTGATACAACTTTCACGCGGCCTCATTACACGAAAGCGAGCCGGAGAGCTTATGACTTTGTCGTGGCCGGAATGCGCTCCTCTGTGCTCGGCGGCACGTGTAAATACCTCGGACGATTCCCTTATAATATCTGCGGAAAGACCGGTACGGCCCAGAACAGGGGACAGGACCACTCCGTGTTCATGGGATTTGCACCCATGGATAAGCCAAAGATCGCCATAGCGGTGTATGTGGAAAACGGCGGCTTCGGTGCCGACTTCGCCGTGCCAATCGCCGGTGTGCTCTTTGAACAGTTCTTCACCGGCAAACTCTCACCCGCCGCCCAGAAGGAGGCCGACGCATTGGAGCGGCGCCGGATCGGATACGGAAAAGCGAACAGATGATCGGTTTGGATTTGAAACAGCAAAAAGGAACAGAAGCCAATGGCCATCAATAAAGACAAACAACCAAGCGTATTGCGGTCACTCGACTGGTGGACGATTGCCATTTATGTGGCATTGCTCGTCTTCGGATGGGTCAGCGTCTGCGGGGCAAGCTATACTTACGGCGATACGGACATCTTCAGTCTCGACACCCGATCGGGCATGCAGATCATCTGGATCGGCACTTCGATCGTGTTAGGTTTCTTCCTCATCATGCTTGATGACCGTTTCTATGAGACGTTCGCCTATGTGATCTATGCGGCCTTGCTGCTGTTGCTCTTCGTGACCATCTTCAACCCGCACGAGATCAAGGGCTCCCGGTCGTGGTTAGTGTTGGGTCCTTTGCGTCTCCAACCAGCCGAGTTTGCCAAGTTTGCCACTGCTTTGGCCGTGGCGAAGCTGATGAGCATTTACGGCTTTACGATCCAGCGATGGAAGCATTTTGCCGCTGCGGCTGCGGTGGTGCTGCTTCCCATGCTTTTCATTATCGGCCAGCGCGAAACCGGTTCTGCACTTGTCTATCTGTCATTCTTCCTCATGTTCTATCGCGAGGGCATGCCGGGGAGCATCCTATTCACAGGAGTGGCGATGGTGGCTTATTTTGTCGTGGGTATCAAATATGAGGAAGTGATGCTGCCCGACATGCCTGTGTCGGTGGGAAAATTCGTCGTTCTGCTGCTCGTACAGCTGTTCTCGGCCGGCATGGTCTATACTTACTGCAAGGATAAGCGGGTCATCATGACGATCATCTCATTCTGCTTGGGTCTGACTTTGATATTCTGGCTGTTCTCAAAATTCGTCATTCCGTTCGACATTGTATGGATCCAGCTCGCCGTCACTGCGTTTCTGATCGGCTATCTTGTATTCGAAGGCCTGTCTTCACGCATACGTACCTATTATTATATAGCACTTTTTGCATTGGGATCCGTCGTGTTTTTCTATTCGGCAGACTATGTGCTAAACGACGTGATGGAACCTCACCAGCGGGTGCGAATCAATGTTCTCCTCGGTTTGGATGAGGACTTGGCCGGCGCGGGCTATAACGTGCATCAGAGTGAGATAGCGATCGGATCAGGCGGACTGCGGGGGAAGGGATTCCTGAACGGCACGCAGACTAAGCTGAAGTTCGTTCCCGAGCAGGACACCGATTTCATCTTCTGCACGGTGGGCGAAGAAGAAGGCTTCGTGGGCTCTGCTTCCGTGCTGCTCTTGTTTCTCGCCTTGATCCTGCGCCTGATTCATTTGGCGGAGCGACAGCCCTTCAAATTCGGGCGCGTTTATGGCTACTGCGTGCTCAGTATCTTCCTTTTTCACGTCTTTATCAATGTCGGAATGGTATTAGGATTGACACCTGTGATCGGTATTCCGCTTCCGTTTTTCAGTTACGGAGGTTCATCCTTGTGGGGCTTCACGTTTCTTCTCTTCATCTTTCTGCGGATTGATGCGGGTCGCAATCTGGTCCGCAACTGATTGCAGAATTGTGGTCCGGAGATGAAACCGGTTGCTTTTCATTTACGTTCCAACTCGATCCCGATGTCCGAAATGCCCGGAAGAATCTCGCGTTTCATGTCATGTCGGACGGCGATATGCAGGCTGTCGCCGCGGTGGAGTGGCAGGTCGTTGACGTGATAGTGGAACTGATAATAGCTCACACCTTGTCCCTTGACGCTCCCATTCTCATCAAATAGCTTGCAATCGAGCGTGTCAGTCGTGACGGTATGTCCCGGATAGACGGTCCGTTCGATGATCAGCGTGAGCCCCATAAACGGATAGGCGTTGTTGATCCGCAGCCCTAAGTCCATGCCGTAGTTGCCGTCTGTGGCAATGGGCGGAATGTCAAAGGGCAGCGTATCGTTCTTTTCCCAGCCTGCGATGGGCGTATGCTGGTATTGGTTGTAGATCTTGTTTCCGTTGCATGCGGTCATCATGAGACCGATGGCGGTCACACACAGAAGCGTGACCTTATTCATGAGCGCCTTCCGGTTTGGTGTTTTGCGGTTGCTTTCGTTGTTCTCTGTCGGGTTTGTTACCGCTGTTCCGACGTTTCTGCCCGTTGTTTGCCTGCCGCTGTTCACGTGCTTCGCCCTGTCGAGGCTGATTCTGTTGCGGTTGTTTCCCGTTGCCGTTCTCAACTTTCTGTCGGTTTCGGGCACGCTGATTGTTGCTCTTTTTGCGTCGCCTGCTCTTGTCGAAGCGGCTGATGTCACCACTTTCGAGCAGGTCTACCGGTTTCTCCGGCTGTTTTGCCTTGTTGTCCTCGAGTAGCGACAGCGGCTTTTCGCCCTTCTTGTTCATCTCTATTATCTGTCGCGCGCGGCCCACACTGATCGTCTCCAAGTTGGCTGCGATGCTCTTGTCAGTCGAATAGGTGACCGTTCCGGCGAGAATATCGCTCTTGAAGAGATGATAGTCGTTGTCCTGTGTCTGGAGCACTGCGTCTTTGGGAGGCATTTTCCGACTGGCTTCCACGTAGTTGTCGACCTCATAGTTCAGGCAACATTTGAGCTTCGCACACATGCCGGCGAGCTTCTGGGGATTGAGTGAGATGTCCTGAAAGCGCGCGGCATTGGTGCTCACACTGACGAAATTCTTCATCCATGTGGCGCAGCAGAGTTCTCTTCCGCATGGTCCCGTGCCGCCGATACGGCCTGCTTCCTGCCGTGCACCAATCTGCTTCATCTCGATGCGCACGTGAAAGGTGTCGGCTAAGATTTTGATCAGCTGCCGGAAATCTACGCGTTCGTCGGCGATGTAATAGAAAATTGCTTTGTTCCCGTCGCCCTGATACTCCACGTCACCTATCTTCATGTTCAGCTCGAGATCTTTTGCGATCTGCCTGCTCTGTATCATCGTGCCGTGTTCCCGGCTTTTCGCTTCCTTGTATTTTTCCATATCCACCGGCTTGGCAATGCGGTAGATTCGTCTGATTTCATCGGCCGACTTCAGGTTAGCTTTCTTCACCTGCAGCTTGACGAGTCTTCCGGTCAGCGTGACCACGCCGATATCATGTCCCGGATTGGCCTCGACGGCCACGATGTCACCTTTTTTGAGCGGCAGGTTGTTCACATTATGATAATAGCCTTTGCGTGTGTTCTTGAACTGAACCTCTACCAAGTCCGTGTCATTGGCATTGCCCGGCACGTCAGCGAGCCAGTCGTAGGTGTTCAACTGGCGGTCTTGCCTGCCACAAGCGCATCTGCACAGTCCTCGATCACTGGTGCTGGCTATCTTGAATTTCATGTTTTTATAATCCATAGAAGAATCTTGCTGTATCTCCTCTGAGGGAGTCTTGTTTGTTGTTTGATGTATTATGTAAAGTCTGTTGCCGCTGTTCCGCCGGGGCGGAAAGGGCGGGTGTCATTTTCTGATGAGCAGTACGATCATCTGAAGAGCCATGTCATAGAACTCAATCTTGGCGTTGGCATTCTGGGTGACGTCCCGTTGCACGCGCTGAAACAGTTCGGCGATCTCCACCACGTTGGCCTCGTTGATGAATCGCGCGAAGTTTTTAGCGAACGCTTCTTCATCGTTTGTCATGTATGAAAGATCGGCAATGTGGAAGTTGTACATGAAGTTTTCGCGGACCATCTGCAGGAAATAGCCGAGCATGCGTTTCTGTTTCTCGCGTCCGAATGCGGCCACCGTTTCGCTCCATTTCTTCAAGTCTTTCACGTTGCGCATGTATGCGAGTCTCATCAGCATCTTGAACATGTCGAGAAACTGCATGTTCTCGTTGTCCGGTTCGAGTGTTTCGAGTGCTCTCAGCCAGTTGCCATTGGCCACGCGTGCAATGCGGTGAGCCGTCTCGGTGTCTATTCCCCGGCGTCTGATGAGCGCTTCCTCGATGGCCTGATCGTCGATGCGCTTCAGGTTGATGCGCTGTACGCGGCTTCGTATGGTCTCCAACAGTCGCTCCGGTTCGTCGCTGACCATGAGGAAGACGGTGTGGGAGGGTGGTTCCTCGAGCAGTTTCAGGATCTTGTTGGCACACTCGGCGTTCATCCGTTCGGGCTGCCAACAGACACAGACCTTATAGCCTCCCTGGCTTGATTTCAAGCTCAGCTTGCGGATGAGGTCATCGCTTTCGCCTGCACCGATCTGCGCTTGCTGGTTAGCTGCGTTCATCTTCCGGAGCCACTGATCCATGGAGAAGTAGGGACCCTGTGTGAGCAGTTCGCGCCATTCAGGCAGGAAGTCGTCGCTGATCATCTTATGGTCGGTCGAAGTGCCGGTCGGTCGGATGACCGGAAAGACGAAGTGCAGGTCGGGATGTGCCCATTGGCGCAGCATCGGACTGTCATTGAGCAGCTGTGAAGCGAAGGCTAAGGCGATCGCCTTCTTGCCTGATCCGACCGGACCGCACAGCATGATGGCGTGGGGAATGCGTTCCTCTCCGGCCAGTTGCATCAGTCTTGCCTTGACATCCTGTTGTCCTATGACTTCGTCCCAGTTCATGTGTTCTGTCCTCTTGTTTATCATCTCGCACCAATGGGCGCACTGCAAAGTTACGAAAAAATAATTTCATTTTGTCTTTTTGGTGCTTTTTTTCCAATAAAATACACCCTCATCCTCTTCTTCCGTCATCACGAGGGATCATGAAGACACAAATTTTAAGCAAAATGGAAGATTTGTCCCTAAAATGTTTGTGATACTCGAAAAAGAATTGTACATTTGCAGTCGCAATCACTCAGGGGCGTAGCTCAGCTGGTTTAGAGCGCTACAATGACATTGTAGAGGTCATCGGTTCGAACCCGTTCGTCCCTACTGCGACTGGCAGATCCACATGAAGGCAGATATACTCGGAATATATCTGCCTTCATTGCGTAAAAAGAGAAAGAAAGATGAGACCGTCGGGGCGGGGCAGAAGTGGCCTGACGAGTTGCGAATAGGTCATTTGGTTCTGTTGCGTATATGCTTTCGCGCCCTTTAAAAGGAATTATTTAAAAAATCGGAAAGAATGTTCAAGAGATCATGGATCATCCTGCTGTCACTGCTGCTGACAGCATTCAGTGCCGCTGCACTGGAGACTCCGAACAGCCGTCAGGCACGTAAGATCTTCGATCAAGCCTATCAGCAGGTCTTCGGATCCCAAGGGGCGACGCTCCATTATGCCGTCAACATCATCGGAATCTATAAGACTGAAGGAACCATCTGGTACAAAGGCACCAAGAGTTGTTTTGTCGAGTCGCGTTATTCAGCATGGTCCGACGGTCATACCTACTATCGGGCCGACAGCAAGAAGAAGACCGTGGAGATCCATAATGCCAACTCTGACAAGCGCGACCAATATATGAGCAAGTTTAAGTTTGATCCTGACGACTTCACATATCATATCGCTTCCGTCGACGAAGGGTTGGAAATCACCCTTCATGCGAAGCCTGGTGTGAAGGGCATCAAGCATGTCAAGGCCATTCTGGACCGGCATACGCGGGCACCTAAGAGTCTGAAGATCAAGCTCGCATTCTTCTGGACGACCGTCCGGATCACCCACTTCCGGAGCGGTCTCACCGATGATTCCGTTTTTATTTTTCCGCGCAGTCGTTTCGTCGGTTATCGTATCATCGACAAGCGGCCTGACTGACGCGCACCGTCTGGTATGTTCCGGCTCAACGGACGACCGCTTCTTCCTGCCCGATGTTTATCTTGTCTGAAAGGCGGAGAAACGGTCCAAAACGTAAGCCACATTTATGCGTCAAAAGCATGTTTATGCTCCGGTCTGCGCAAAGCTATGCTCCGGTCTGCGCAAAGCTATGCTCCGGGCCGTCCAAAGCTATGCTCCGGGCCGCCCGGAGCTATGCTTTCGGGCGCCCAAACGATAGCTCTTGTCCGGGGGCAGTTTTCGTCTGTCCGGACAAGCGCGTATCTCTCCCTGTAACCTATTGTAAATCTGTAGTTTGTGGTTTGTTTGGAAGCGCACTCCGTGGCACGGATTCGAGCGCGACGATCGGATGGAATCTCTCAAAGGGAAATTTCCCGTGGTTGGGCCGAGCTCATTTTCCCATCAGCACGTCGCGCAGCACCACCGCATTGTTGTGTACCTGATCCGCGGCGCCAAAGAGGAGTGTGATCACGTCGTATGACCGCAGCTGGTCTGCGAATGGAGCAAGTGCGGGGTTATCCCGTAGTTCTTCGCGGTAGCGGGCGGCGAAAGTTTCAAACCGTGACGGATCATGTCCGAACCATTTCCGTAGTTCGTTGCTCGGAGCCAGTTCCTTCTCCCACAGTGCGACAGCTGCTTTCTGTCGGCTGATGCCACGTGGCCACAGCCTGTCCACGAGCACGCGGAAGCCGTCGCTGCTGTCAGCGGCCTCATAGACTCGTTTGATGCGGATCTCTCGGCTCATCATCCTACCTGTTGCATTTCGAGTTTGATGGCCCGTGGGAAGATAATCTCATCCTCCACGGCAGTGTGTTCCCTCAGCTGATCGGCAAATTTCCGCAGGTCTTCCATGACCGTCCTGTAGGCATCATCAGCGTTTTGCGGCACCGCGTAGTTGTCCGTCAGCTCGGCTATGCGGCCGTGTCTTTCGATCTCGTCGCTGTGGTCCATCATCATCGCCCTTATCGGACTCTGGATCGTTCCGCAGTGGAACGGTGGCATCTGACGGCCGTCGTTGGCTGCGCTGATCATTTCGAGGATGAAGGGGAAGAGGATCTGTTCCTCCTTCTGGCAGTGGATGTCGAGGTCAGAGACGCTGTTGCTTAGGTGTGCGGCTACGGTCTGCAGCTCCGGATGCTCGGCGCAAAGGGCGGTCAGGCGCTTGGTTAGGTCGACGCCGAAGGTACGGATGTTGCGGTGGTGATACTTCAAGACATAGTCGATCAGCAGGTCCAAGTCCCATTCGTTGAAAGCAGGTGCTGGGAGGATGATGTTCGTTTCCATTTTGTTTATTATTTTATTTCTGGTTGGTAATACGTTTATTTCCGGCTGCAAAATTACCCTATTGTGCCTCCGTGAGCGATCACAAATGTGACCGGATGAGGTTAAAGTGTGTTAAGTTGATGATTTTTGTTGCGGAATGCGTATATTTGCAGGTATGGAACATCAAGTCACCGAAGCGCTGCAACAGTGTCCCCTCTTTCAGGGGATGGATTCTGTAGACATTGAGATTGCCCTTTCTGGCGTGGGTTATCGTATGGTCAGTTATCAGAAACATGATGTCTACGTTTTGGCGGGAATGCCCTGCCGGTATGCTGACATCGTCGTCGAGGGCACGTTAGTGTGCCGGATGGCGTCGCTGTCAGGCAAACAAGTCGAAGTCAGCCGTCTGCGCCGCGGCAACATGATTGCGCCTGCGTTCATCTTTGCCAAGGACAACGCGATGCCCGTCAGCGTGGAGACTGACTCGAAGGTGTCCATCTGCCGGATGACGCCCGATGCCCTTCGCCGCCTCATTGATGAGGACGAGCATATCCGGATGAACTTTCTGCGGACGCTGTCTGACATTGACGTGTTTCTGACCCACAAGATGAAAGTGCTCAGTCTGTTCACTGTGCGTGAGAAAGTGGCATGGTTACTGCTTGAACGAGCACGCGAGCAGAAGTCGATGGAGATCCATCTCTTCCGCTCGCGTCAGGAGATTGCCGATTCGTTCGGCATTCAGAAGTATTCGCTGATGCGTGTCTTGGCCGACTTTGAGAAGGCCGGAGCCATTCAGATCGACGGCAAGAAGATCACGATCCTCGATAAGGGGAAGCTGCTGTAGGCAGCCCATTGCGGATCCCGCCCATCCCGTTTGCGGAAGGGCGGGATCCTGTTTTCATGACAGTTTGTATTCCACAAAGGCCTCCATGGCTTCATAGCAGGCCAGTCCGAGCGAGTCATAGAGTTTTGCGGTGGCGCGGTTACGGTCTTCGGCACGCTGCCAGAAGAGGCGCTCGTCGTTGCCCATGAACGGGGCGCTCTCCATCTGCGACTGATGCTTGAGGATCGAGTTGCGCTTAGCCCGCAGCTCTTCGGGACTCATGGGTACACACATTTCGATGTTCTCCACTTCCCACTCGGCCCATGCGCCACGGTACATCCACACGCGGCACTCCTTCAGCCATTCGGCCTTGGCCTCCTTCTCGAGGTCGAGTGCGGCCAGAACGGCGTCCGTGCACTTGCGGTGGGTGCCGTGCGGGTCGGCCAAGTCGCCGGCCACGTAGATCTGATGAGGCTTCACGGAGGCAATCAGTTGGCGCACAATCTCCACGTCGGCCTCGCCCATCGGCAGTTTTTCAATCTTTCCCGACTCGTAGAACGGCAGGTCGAGGAAGTGTACATGGTCGAGTGGGATCGCATTATACGTACTTGCCGTGCGAGCTTCTCCGCGTCTGATCAGTCCCTTGATGGTGCGGATATCTTGTGTGTCGATCTCGCCTTCCTTCTTGTTTTTAAGGAATAGCTTGATCTCCTGGTATTTGTTCTTGATCACTTCGTCCTTGCCTTCTGCAAAGATCTGGTTGAAACCATTGATGAAGTGCATGAACCTTACGACCTCCTCGTCGCCGACAGCGATATTTCCGGAGGTTTCGTAAGCCACGTGCACATCGTGTCCCTGCTGCACGAGTCTGCGCAAGGTGCCGCCCATGGAGATCACGTCGTCATCCGGATGGGGTGAGAAGACAATGACGCGCTTGGGGTAGGGTGTAGCCCGCTCTGGCCGGTTCGAATCGTCGGCGTTCGGTTTGCCGCCGGGCCAGCCCGTGATCGTGTGCTGTAGGTCGTTGAAAATCTTGATATTGGCGTTGTAAGCCGATCCATACAGAGCCAGCAGTTCACTCAGGCCGTTCTCGTTGTAGTCCTTGTTGGTCAGCTTGAGGACTGGTTTGCCGGTCTTCTGGCATAGCCAGATCAGCGCCGAACGCACCAACTTGTCGGTCCACTTGCACGAAGTGACCAACCAGGGATGCTGGATCCGCGTGAGTTTGGCTGACGCAGCGAGGTCGATGACCACGTGGGCGTTGTCGTGCGTCTGCAGGAATGAGGCCGGAATGGCATCGCTCACCTTGCCTTCCACCATCTCGCGGATGATTTCCGCCTTCTCTTCTCCCCATGCCGTGATGAAGATCTTTCGTGCCGAGAGGATGGTCTTTACACCCATAGTGATCGAGCATGGGGGGATGGTCTCATTGGAACCAAAGGTCTGGGCGATCTCTTCGCGTGACGTGGAATCGATGAGGATGAGGCGCGAAACGGAGGTCAGGCCCGATCCGGGCTCGTTGGAGGCGATGTTTCCCATTCTACCGATGCCGAGAAGCATGATGTCCAATCCGCCGAAGGTGTTGATCCGTTGCTCGTAGAGGCGGCAATGTTCCTGCACGGCGTCCTGCTCGATGGTGCCGTCGGGCGTGAAGATGTTCTGCTGGTCGATGTCGATGTGGTCGAGGAAGTATTCCCGCAGCTGCTTGATGCTGCGGTTCTTGGTGTCGGGCAGGAGCGGGAAGTACTCGTAAGCATTGAATGCCACGACATTCTTGAAGCTCAGCTTCTCTTCCCGGTGGCGGCGTATCAGTTCGTCATAGACCGGTACTAACGAGGCCCCCGTACCCATGCCGATGACACAGAAGCGTCCTTCGCGCTGTCGGGACCGAATCTCCGTCTCGATCTGATCGGCAATATGCCTGACCCCTTCGTCTATCGAGGGGAAGATGTCAGTGGCGATCTTCTCGAAGCGGGTGAGTTCTGATCGTTTGACAGCCGTATCGGGTTGGTAGAACTCTGGTGAGATCTTGTTGAGGACAATCTTGGAACTTAAGTTTAATTTCATATCGTATTACAATTTTATAACGTTGGTATCATCTTCAGAAAGTATATGAATATCGCCCGGACCTTTGACGGGGCCGGGCGGGAAAGCGCTTATTCGGCAGCCAGATCCGCGATCAGCTGCTGTAGCTGTGGAGCCGCCTCGGTCATCAGTTCGTAGAGTCGGAGCTGGTTGCGGGTTCGGTCCAGATTGTGTGCGGGATACTTGATCTTGTAGTAGACGTCTCCGTTCAGATAGTCGGTCAGGAAGCGTGCGCATTGCATGAACGGGAAGAGGGCGGCGGCATAGGGCAGGTTGTCGCGCTCAATGGGGGTGAGGAACGGTTTTGTCGATGTGATATAGCCGCGTGTGAACTGCTCAATGATGTCCCATTTCAGCCTCACATGACTGAGTTCCGGGTCGTCCTCTGCCGTCGCGTTGGCTGCCGTGCGCAGGAAATCGCCATAGTCAGAGAAGACGAAACTCGGCATGATCGTATCGAGATCGATGACGCAGAGCAGCTCGCCCGACTCGTCGAAAAGCATGTTGTTGACCTTCGTGTCGCAGTGGCAGATGCGTTTCGGCAGTTTGCCCTCGCGATAGAGCTGTTCGGCAAGACACATCCGGTCGGCCCGGGCTTCCAATTTGTCGACGATGCCGCGCACTTCGGCAAGCCTTCCTTTGGCATCCGCAGCCACCGCCTCACGCAACTGGCGGGCCCGCAACTCCATGTTGTGGAAGTCGGGGATCGACTCTCCGACGGGTGCATCTAAATCGGTGAGCATGCACTCGAAGTCTCCGAAAGCCAATCCGGCCTCCAACGCGTGCTCCGGGGTGACCGTCTCGTAGCTCATGGCGCGTGGGATAAACACCGAAAGACGCCAGTAGGATCCTTCCGGAGAGCGATAGTAGGTCTTTCCTTCGGCTGTAGGGATGAAGCGGAGCACCCTTCTGTCGAGGTCATTCATGCCCCGCGCTTCAAGTTTCTTGCGGATATGTCCGGTCACCGCTTCTATATTGCGCTGCAGCAAGTCGACGTCAGTGAAAATCGCATGGTTGATGCGCTGCAGCACATAGTCAGGCGTGTCGTTGCCGGATGTGGTCACTTTGTAAGTGTCATTGATGAGACCGTTGCCGATGGGGACAACAGAGGTCGGTGTGCCTTCGTAACAGAAGTGCTGTAGAATCTGAAAAAATTGTTCCTGTTTTATCATAAAAGGTTGGTTAGATCTGGTTTCTGCCTGTCGGACAGTTCTTCCCGGAGCGTTGCGAAGACGGACATCGGTCGGCTCGCCTCATCGGCTCCTGAAGAGAATTGACCGCATCAAAATTACCAAAAATAAATCAATTATCTCTGTGTTACGGTGTATTTTCAGAAAAATTGGACAGAATACGAAGAATTTTGTACAAAATTTGAAGAAAAATGATAGCCGGTTCGGAACAAATACAAACAAAAAGTCCTCCCGCTGTCGCTCAATGGCAGTGGGAGGACAAGATCGGAAAGAGTGAACGGTCAGGACACTGATCCATTGATTAACGCATCCATTTGGGTCTGGAATTGTGAGTCGCTGGGACGGAAAGCATCTGGTCTGCAAATGGTTCCATCGGGATTGATGATGATGAAACGCGGTATACCGACGACGCCCCACTGCTCTGTAAGCGTCTTGTTTTCCTCCTTATTACAGTTGAACTGCAGCCACTGGGGCTTGTCCTTCTCCACTTTCTTCTTCCAGGCATTCAGGTTCGTGTCGATGCTGATGCTCAGGAACTTGATCTTCGGGTTGTCTTTGTAGTGGGCGACCCATTTCTCTATATACGGAATCTCTGCACAGCAGGGCCCGCACCAGGTTGCCCAGATGTCGATGTAGATATAGGTGCCGAAGTAGTCGGACAGTTTGTGGCTGTTGCCCTCGATGTCACTGAAGGTCACGTCAGGGCATTTCGCTCCGGCGACGGCATTTTTTCGGGAGTCGACGATGTATTGCAGCTTGGCCACGGTGCTTGGATCAGCCTCTTTCACAAAGGCATCCCAGAAGGTGGAGATTTCAAAACTTTTGCCTGTCATTTCCGTGGATGCGGAGAACAGATCTGACGCCAAGTTGTCCAGTAGCGTGTTCTTGACTTTCGGGTCCGTGATATGTTGTCTGACCACATGGATGTAATCGAGTCCGTAGTCGGTGAGGTTCTCGGCGTCTTTGGAGGTAGACAAGTGATAGTCAATGAACCTCTGAGGCAGGCTGAAGAGCAGGTCGAGCCCGTCAGGATCGTTGGGATCGATCTGCGCGATCAGTTTCCCGTAGTCGCGGTCAGCGCGGATGTCGCGTTTTTCCGACCATGCCTGATCGGCTGTAAGTTCCAGTTGGTTAGCCAGATAGCGCATCTCGGTCATTTTGATGTATCTTTCGCGCATGGCGGAGTCTTTGACCCGATTGGCCGCCTTGAGAATTTCGGTGTGCTTCCGATCCAAGCGGGCGAACGCTTCGTGGTATGTGATCGTCTCACGCTTGGCTTTCTCTGCCGCCACACGTATTTCTTCGATGTCCATATCAGAGAAGTCGTTGCCGCTACGCTCGTTTTTCTCTGGACTGAACGTTGCATATAGCTGGTAAAAACGTGCGTTTTCGACGTTGTCGCCTGCGTAAGCGACCTGCGTCTTTCCCTTCTTAGCCGTCACCGTAACGATCTGCTTTCTGCCCGATTGGATGACGGCTGGGTACATGCCCGACGTGCCAATCATCAGTGTGATGTCCGTCGGCCGTTCATAGATGCCCTTGTCATAGGTCCAGCAGCCCTGCTTGTCGAAGGCCGCCTGCTCAAACTGACCGTGGTTGATCAGCATGACCCCTTCCTGTAAGGCTTTGTCCGGGATGATGAGTTTCAGCATTTGGGCCTGCATAGGAATGACGTTCCACAGGGCCAAAAGCGCAATGCAGATAATCTTGAAGCGTTTCATATCAATAATTCTGTGTTAATGTTGGATTTTTGCGAGTTACGTTCAGTGGGAAGGGAAGGATCCAGAGCTTCGAGTCCGGAGCAATTTCGAAGGTCGATATATTGCCTTCCATATCCATGATGGTTCGTGTAATGGTGCGCCGGTATTTCTCTTCGCTGTTCCATCTTTTGCAGTCAAAGAAGTTCTCATAGGTACAGAGACACTCGATCCACTTGCTGCGTTGCAGCTGTTCCATCGCTTCGGTCTCCGTGGAAGCCGTCAGCGGGGCATACTGATCAGGACTGATGCGGCAGCGGCGCACTTGATTGACAAGCTCCAACCCTTCGTCAGTCTTGCCCGTTCGGATGAGACACTCGGCCAAGGTGTAATACATTCTGTCGCTGGTGATACCGTAACAGTTGACATTCGCATTTATGGAGTAGTACTGTGCGGCACCGATGACACCGCTGTTCATCATACCGAAAAGTTCGCTCCATGCAGGATTGGCCGCGTTGGGTGCGACATATTCATCACCCTCGTCTCCAATCTCGTCATCGGTCTGCCCAGTCTCGTCAGTGATGTCTGTATCCTGGGCGTCTGACTTCCGTTTAGCCTTGATGCCATTGATGACATCCTTGGCTTTCAGCAGCATGGCCTTGGCATCCCATTCCTCCGCATCGTCGTCATCGTCGTCGTCTCCTCCCTCGCCTGGTTTCATGCCGAACAGAAAGGCATAATCCTTCACATAGTCGCCCCGTTCGAAGCGCGCAACAGTCTCGGGAGAGATCACTTCGGTGAAAGGAGCCACCATCGTGCCAAAATAAATGTAGTTGCTCCCGGCCTGTTTGGTCAATATCCAGTCGCCTGCATCCACTGTCCCGGACCGGTCTTCGATCGTTCCGTTGAGGTCGAGCGCCTTCTTTGCATAGGGCAGTGCATCGGCATAGCGCTTCATCTGCATGAGTACCTTGGCCCGGACGGCATTTCCCCAGGCCTGATCTCCGCGCAGGACATCGCTGTGGGTGACAGGCAGGGCGTTGATGTAAGTGTCCGAACAGTCGGCGAGAATCTTGTCATATACTTCCGCCACCGTCGCTTTCTTTTTGATCTCAGTGACATTCAGGTCCGTGACATAAGCTATGCCGCCGTCCGTGTCGGCAGTAGCTGCATCGTATTGGCGGGCATATATATTGACTAAGATCCAGTGGAGGTAGGCCCGCATGACATGTGCCTCGGCAATCAATGCCTCCTTTTTGCTCTCGTCACCAGCCGCTTCAGGCATTTTTTCGATGATCGTGTTCATGTAATTGATATATTTGTAAGCATTGCCATAACGGTCATCGGTCAGTGTCAGATTGGCCCGGTCCACGCTCTCGTCGTATGCGAGCAAGGCATAGGATAGGGTAGACTTCTGCGAAAGCTTCAGTGGTACGTTCTCACCCTGCCCCAAACTCTCGTTGCAGATGATTCCGATGTCATTATAGGGCACCCCCAGATCGTAACTCTGATTGAAGAGCATCTCCAAGTCGGTCACCGTGCCCAGCGTGCTCTGTCCTTTCGGGATAATGTCCAACTGGCTGTCGCAACCAGCGAGCGAGCAGGTTGCAGTCAGGGCAATGATGCCTAAGCGGAATGTATTAATATGACGGAATTTCATAATTTCATTTATTAAAATCAGTTTATAAGTTGACACTCACACTCATCGTATAGCTTCGGCGTGGCTTGTCTAATGCATAGCCGCTGAGAGGATCTACCGCCTCGGGATCGATTCCCAATCCGTTGCGCACCCATTTGGCCACGTTGTTCATCTGGAGGCGCACCCGCAGGCCTTGGATGCCGAGCGCGTTGCAGAGGCGTTTCGGAATATGGTAGCCCAGAACGACGTTGCGCAGCTTGAGGAAATCGGCCGGATGAACGGTCTGGTCTATATAGGCCGGTGATCCGACGGTGCTGGATCCGGGGTATCCATTGGCGATAGCCGTTGTCTTGTCGGCTGCCGTCCAGTAATTGAGATATGCGCTGGGGACCGGTTCGTCCATGCCGGTGTAGCCCGTGTAATATCCTCCGTGGCTCCAATCTTCCATGGCCGCCCGCATGACATGTCCTCCGTAATAGGCAAACATGGCCGACAGGGAGAAATTTCGCCAGGTGATTTCAGGCGTGAGACTTGCGGTGAGTTTCGGGTCGAGGCTGCCGGAGTAGATGACATCCGAAAGGTTAAACTCACCCGAAGCAATGTCGGTGATGTGGATGTTGCCGTCTTTGTCATACCAACCGTATGCCTGTACGCCGTCCTCAGTGGTCTGCATGCCGGCAAAACGATAGGAATGGAGCGCGTTTACGGGCCGTCCGGCGTGTAAAAAGGACAGGCTTTCAAAGCCCGAAGACGGCATATGGTCAATGCTCAACACCTTATTATTATTATAAGCAATATTGAAAGAAGCATTGATGGCGAGGTCGTCGGCGGTCCGTCCTTCAAGGATCTTCGCGTCCAACTGCAATTCTACGCCCGTGTTACGGGCTTTTCCGTTGTTGATGGTCAATGAACTCCATCCCGTAGTGGGATCGACGTCGGTCAGCGAAAGCAAGTCGCTGCTGCGCTTGTAGTACCAGTCTACCGATCCGCTCAGCCGGTTTCGCAGGAATGAGAAGTCGATCCCGACGTTCCAGGAAGCTGTTTTTTCCCATCTCAGCTGATCATTCGGCGGCGTGTTAAGCGTGGCGCCTTTCTTCCCGTTGACCTCATTGACGGCGATGGTTGCCGTCAGATAGGAAGAGACATTCTGATCGATGTTGCCCGTGAGGCCATAGCTTGCCCTGAGTTTCAGTCCGTCGATCCAGGTCAGCGGCTTCATGAAGTCTTCTCTGTCGATGTTCCAGCTCGCTCCGACTGACCATAGCGGTCGCCCTCTGAACTTGGGATCTGCGCCGAAGAGATCCGTCTTGTCCACGCGATAGGAAAAAGAAGCGCTGTACTTACTGTCGTACGTATAGTTCGCATTGGCGTAGAGCGAATAGTATCTGTGCAGCATGTCAGAGGTGGCATAGTCATCTTCTGTCGGCATAGATCCTATCGGGCTGTAGTTGACGCCCAAATCTGACGATTGGAGATACTGCAAATCGTAGAAGTTGACGAGGTGATTCATGTTGGTCTGTGTGAGGTCATCGTATCCGAGAAGCAGATTCCGGGTGTAGCGATTATGAGTCTGTCGGAATTCAAAGCCGGCTATCGCTTCAAGCGCGTGTTTTTCAGCGAAGATCTTGCTGTAGTTGGCCTGAGCGCGGAAGGTATAATAATCTCCGTTCTGATGGTTTGACCGGAGCATGCCGCCGTCAGGAATGTAGTGGGTTCCGTCACTTGTTGCCAAGTTGTAGAGATGTCTCATGAAATAGGATTCACCTTCTAAGTAAGTCTCATTTTTATAGATGATGTCCTCGTATTGGAACTTCGTGGCGAGGCTCAGTTCCGGTAAGAGTTTGATATTGGCATGGATAAAGGTTCGGATGTTGTTCCTCCGCGAGTTGGAGAAGTTGCGGTTGATCTCCTCCAAGAGGTTATATGTCACAGGCTTCAGGCCTAAGGACGGGTCTTGCAGGGATGGTTCGGCCAGATAAACAGAGGCTTCCATGGCTGCCGGCGTGCCGTCTTCGTTGAACATGCTGCGATAAGGTGCGAATGCGTTGATGTCGTTATACGAATCAGCATAATGTGTCTTGGCGCGCTCGTTGATCAGATTGATACCGAAAGAGAGGTCCAGCCATTTTGCCGCAGACAAGTCCCCTAAGTAGCTCAGCTGGTATGTGTTGGTATGTTCACGCGTCCTTCCCATGTTGTCTCCGGCATAATTGAGCACGAGATTCGAGTTGAGCGTCTTTCCTTTGGTTCGTAAGGCGATGTTATACTGCTGTTGAATCTGGTTGCGGAGCATGGCATTCCGCCATTCCTGTCTGTAGTCGTTGGAGCGCCACCGATCCATCGTCGCCTGATAATCAGCATCACTTACTTCGCCCAAGCGATGCTGCAGCATGAGCCGGGTGGATGGTGTCAGGCTGAAAGGATTCGTCGTATACTTGCCGATAAGACTGTTATAGATGTCCGGCTTGGATGCCACATAGTCGAAGTTATACGCTTCCAACTTCAACAACTCTGCAGCACTGGCCCATCGGCGGTTGTCATACGACTGTTTCTCCGCTATCGTCAGGTCGGCATTGAAGTCAATGGACAGCTTCTCCGATTGTGCCCTCTTGGTGGTGATGACGATCACGCCGTTGGATGCGCGTGCACCGTATATGGAGGCTGCAGAGGCGTCCTTGAGCACCGTGATGCTTGCAATGTCGTATGGATTGACCGTCTCTATGGATCCTTCAATAGGCAGACCGTCGACGACAATCAACGGGGAAGTCCTTGCCTGGAATGATCCGACACCTCGAATGGTCATCGCCGACTCGCCTCCGTCATTCTTCCCGTTGTTGTAGATCGTCAGTCCGGGGATCTGACCTTCCAGCCGGCTGACAAGGTCACGGGTGTGACGCTCGTCCAAATCGTCGGCACTGATGATCTGATAGGCACCGGTTGCGTTCTCCCGCTTGATGTTCTGATAGCCTGTGACCAGTATTTCGTGGAGCATATGCTCCTCTGGTTCCAACTTGATGACGATGAAACGAGGTGAGCGGGTGGACAATGGGACCGACTTACTTCGCATTCCCACGTAGGAGAATTCAAGCACCGGAGCTTTCCCTTCGGCAAGGATCGAGAAGTGACCATCCAAATCTGTCGTCACCCCATTGTTCGTCCCTAAGGCCCGTACGGTCACACCGGTCAGCGGTTCGTCCCTTTCGTCGGTCACGAGCCCGACGACCGTACGCTTGAAATAAGGTCTGGCCGAAGATGCCTTCTTGAGAATGATGGTTCCTTTCGATATCTCATAGTCCAGTCCGGCTTCCTCATAGAAGATGCGGTTGAGCAGCTGGTTGAGCGTGGCATGCTCGTATCGGCACGTGATTGTCCCGATGCCGGCCGTGATTTCCTTCTTATAGACGAACTGATAACCGGTCCGCTTGCGCAGATCCTTGATGATCTGTTCTATGGTCTGTTCATGGTAGTTGACGTCATAGGTCTGTGCCGTGGCTTTGCCGGGTGAGGCCATGAGACACATGATGACGATGGTCAGGAAAAAGAATAATTGTTTCGTCTTCATGATCGTATGTGTGTATTGATCTTGGTTAATGTTTGGAGATAATGATTTTGTTGCCTTTCTGCCGGAGCCGGAATCCCCCCATCTTCTGGAAAATGTCGACGACTTCGCTGAAGCTGCCGTATCTTGGGATGCTTCCCATGAAGACTGTAGAGGCGATCTTGATGTCTGCGAACTCATATTGGAAATTATACCAGCGGCTAAGTGTGCGCATGATCTGTTCCATAGTCTGCTCCTCAAAGACAAAGATGCCGCTTCTCCAGCTTGTGACAACATCCGTGTCTACCTTGTGGACCTTTGCTGAGGCGTCGGTCTTGTGATAGACTGCCTGGTGGCCAGGAGTCAGGACGAGCTCGCTCTGATTGCCTCCGAGGGTACGGAGCGCGATGCTTCCGTTGACGAGCGTGGTGTAATAGTCTGGTTCGTCGCTGTATGCGTGGACGTTGAATTCAGTTCCATAGACCCTTATCTCCTGTCCGCCGCTGACGACGTAGAACGGTTTTGCGGAGTCATGGGCCACCTTGAAATAGGCTTCTCCGGTGATTTCCACTCGCCGCTCGTTACCGGCGAATGTCTCTGGATATCTCAGTTTGGATTCCGCATTCAACCAGACTTCGGTCCCATCCTCCAATGTGACCTTGAATTCTCCACCACGCGGGGTTGTCAGGTCATTCATCTGGATTTCTGTTCCCTTTGTTGCTTCAGCGATGGCTCTGTCGTTTTGATCAGCGTCATTTCCCAGTTTGACCGTCTCCCCGTTGTCGAGTGTCAGCATCGCCTGCGTGTGTCCCGGCATGATCTCATGCTGGGCAAGAAGTTGCGTGCGTGCTTCCGGTTTAGGCCCATTCATGTTCTGCCACATCCAAACACCGCCTATGAGCAGCAGAAAGGCTGCTGCTGCCGACACGGCATACCGACGGAGCATGTGACGTTTGGCGGTTCCATCTTCGGCGAGTCCTGTCTCCGATGTCACCTGGCGTTTCATGTCGTGCAGCGGACGGTGATGATCGAGCATCATGCTTCGTTGGAGTTCGACCGCCAGAAAGTCCGGATCCATCAGCCGTTGGAAGGCCGCCTCGTTGCAACTGTCCGCTTGGCGCCACCGGTTGAGTATAAGCAGTTCCTCGGATGTGATGGTTCCAAGCAGTTGCTTGCATATCAGATACGCGATCGCTTGACTGTCGGGGATTTGATTCATGTACGAAGTGTTTTATTTGATTTGTTCTTCTATCGTTGTGGCAGTGGCTTCGTCAGACGGGCGAGTGGCGTCCGGATTGAAGATATTACCTTTGGCATCAATCATGATAAACCGTGGAATCCCAGTGATACCCCAGTCTTTGGAGAACTGTTCATTGTTTTCCGCCGTCAAGACATATTGCGCCCACTGTGGGCGGTCCTTGTCCAACTTGGTCTTCCATGCTTTCCAATTTGTGTCGACAGAGATACTGACGAACTGCACCTTGTCGTTTCCCTTGAACCTTTCGACCAACTTCTCTAAGTGCGGAATTTCCTTCACGCAGGGGCCGCACCATGTCGCCCACACGTCGATGTAGGTGAATTTGCCATTCAGAATGCTTGACAGCGTCACCTGCTTTCCGTCCGGCGTATTTAGGACGATGTCGGGTGCGGGCTTTCCGGCGTGAGTCTTTTCTTCTGAAAGCTTCTTTTCGCGGAATTGTCGGATGATGTCTTGTGCGACGAGAGAATCCTTGCCGGCAAAGCAGAGATAGTCTTTGGCAAACGCCTCCGTGTTGCCTTGTCCGTTGCCAAAGGTAAAATAATTCTGCCCGATCATTTTTACCATGACCGAACGGAGATTGGGAAGGGTGACCATGCGGTCCACCAATTGCATCTGTTCGCGGCAATAAGCCTCGTTGTCTCCTTTCATCGGTGCCTTTACCATGTTGTTGAGGGCGGTCAGCGAGAGGTTTGTCTGATAGTTGATAGGATCATTCACGTCAATGCCTGCGATCGTCGTCTGAAACTCGGCATTGTCTTTGAATTCTGCGTTCCGTGCCTGACAGTCGTCCATGATCAGGCGGAGCTTGTTCCATTTGTAGTTTGCTTCCGCCAGTCGGGTATAATACGCCCGCACCGTCTCATCCTTGATTGAAGGCAACAAGGCTTTCACCTTATTGTATTCAGCATCGAGAAGAGCTCGGTAGGCAGCATTGGTCTTGGCCTCGGAGGGGTCCGGACTCCAATATTTCATGCCGTCGAAGGAGCGGTACATCTGATTGACCAACTTGTTGCGGGTCATCTGTTCACCTTTGAAATCAATGGCCATGCCTTCATTAGTGCGGTAAAGAGCAATCTCGAGCGTCTTTCCTTTTGTCAGGTGCAGACCGAAAAAGCCTATGTCATCAATTGACATTGACACGTCGGCTTCGCCTTTCGGTAATTCCATATCGAATGTGAACGTGCTGTCCGGGTTGATTTTCAGTTCCAGCATCTGTTCGTTCATTACATAGCCATCCGGCGAATAGCCGATCGCAGCATCTTCTACGTGATAGCCTTTGATGCTTCCTTTGAGCAGCTGTGCACTTCCCTTCGTGGACGAGAAGACGACTGCGGCCATGATCCAGATTGTCAATCGTTTCATTTTTCTCATTGTTCTTTTACGGTTTATGGTTGTTCTCTCAGAAAGCTAATACGCACTCGGAGCAAAAGTATATAATAAATCTGGAAGTTTTTTCCTACTTTTTTTTAGATTCATAAAAAAAATCTTTAAATTTGCGCCACGACGGTTAGACGCTTATGGACATAACACCACAGATCTTCGATGGTTTCAAACGGGGAGAATTAGATGACTTCTACCGTGAGGCATGGACGCCCTTGATGTCCTATGCGGCACGCTATCTCGGGAATCTTTATTCGCTCATGGCCGAAGACTGCGTGCAGGAAGCGATCTTGTCCGTCTATCATTCAAGAGAGAAATTGGTCTCGCCAGTCCAGATGAAGGCATTTCTCTTCACGACCGTCCATAACCGTTGCGTCTCGCTGTTGCGGAAAAACAGAACAGAGGCCAAATACCTGTCGAAAAGGGAGACAGCCCAACCGGAATTGTGGGCTGCCATGATTGAGCAGGAGACTTTGGACATGCTCAATCGTGCAATACAGGAATTGCCCGAGAAATACAGACAGATCTTCGAGGTGAACTACGAACAGGGACTCAAGAATGCCGATGCAGCCGCAGCACTGAACCTGAGCTTAGCTAATTTCAACAAGCGTAAGGCGCGGATGATCACCCTGCTTCGCGATCGGTTCCGCGATTCAGACACCATGCAGATGCTAATCACCGTACTCTTTTTCTGACTCCCTCGTACTTGGGCATAAATGGGCTCGGATAGCCGAATGCTTGAAGGGTGGTCTGCTTGCTCTTTCGGATCGTGGCTTACAGGCTGCTTGTTATGCTTGCAGGTCCAAGTGACGAGCCCATCCTATATGTCTGCTCCTTGAGGGGAATATGCTGGCTGACACCCTTTCCGGTTTTTCCCGTCGGGGACATTGAATATGAAGTGCTGGTGTAAAGCCTTACCTCTAATTGGAAGAAAAAATAAAAAAAGCACTTAATTATTTGTTTATATGAGAAAAAGGTCGTAAATTTGCACACGCTTTTTGAGGGTTAAGATTGACTCGCTAGCTCAGCAGGTAGAGCACAACACTTTTAATGTTGGGGTCATGGGTTCGAGCCCCATGCGAGTCACACATAGGGTCTCTAACAAAGAGACCCTATTTTGTTATATATCAATAAGTTGCAAATTTCATACATACAAGGATTATATATATTATGTATCACAAATCAACGGGAAAACTACTGTTATTTACCGTATTTTACCGAAAAATGATACTTTTGTGATACAAAGGTGTGATACAAATTTAAAAAAGTTATGAACAACATATATAAAGAAGCTACAGTGAGGCTCGTTTTTGACAGATACAAGACCGCCTCAAAGACTAAAAAAGGAACGGTGCAGCTCGAAATTACGTTCATGCGGAAGCGGAAGTGGATAAGCACGGGCGTAAGGCTCTTCAAGGACCAGTGGAACGACAGGAAGCACGTAGTGAACTCTACAAGTATGATAGAGCTGAACAACCTCCTTAACAAGACCGTTACCGACATGGAGTCATGGCTGATATTTATAAAGTAGTATTTTCAAAACATACATTTTATGGATTTTGTCGATAGGAAGAAGGAATTAGGCCGCTTGGAAACGGCTCTAAGGGATGCAAAAGCAAGTTTCCGGTTGTCTATGGGCGCAGGCGGTCGGGCAAGTCCATCCGCTCATCCAGTCGCTAAGGCGCATGGCAATCAGTCTGCCGCTAAGACCGAGATCCAGCTTCTTGCCGTCGATGCCCCGGCACGGTGTAGTGATGAAGGCGTATCTAATCTAAAGACGACCTTCTTACTGATAGAACAGATAATAATAAAAGAGCCGTATCATTCCTATCATAGTTGAGTTGATACGGCTCTTTTTATGGGTGAAGGAAGAAATCTTGTTTCAGTTTAAAACTTCATTCCCTCAAAAACTGAGTTTTGATGCATTCTCTTTATTCTGGCACCTTGTCATACATGGCTTTCCACCAGCTGTCGTCGTCCTGGAGCCACTTGGCAAACCAGGCGAAGATGGTGTTCTGCCATTTGATGCGCTTGTTGTAGTCTTGTATCCAGTGGTTCTCGCCTTCCACCTCGACGAGGGCAACGGGTCGTCCGAGGAGCTTCAGCGCCGTGTAGAGCGCAATGCTGTTGGCCGTGGGCACGTTGGTGTCGGCGGTGCCGTGGACGAGGAGCAGCGGCGTGTGGATCTTGTCGGCATTGTAGAGCGGGCTGTGGTTGACATAGAGGTCGCGGTCCGACCATGGGTAGCGGTTGGCCATGCTCACCTCGCTGTAGGAATAG
>ONHE01000138.1 GCA_900317545.1 uncultured Prevotella sp.
ATACATATATAATAGGTGACGACCCTGCAGCCTGCATCAATTGCCATATCATGTCGCCCTATTATGCCACATGGAGTCATTCCTCGCATGGCCGCGATGTGACGTGCAATGACTGCCACGTGCCCAATGGCAATCTCGCGGCTCACTATGCGTTCAAAGGTGTTGACGGCATGAAGCATGTAGCTTATTTCGTCACACACAGTGAGCACCAGGCCATTCAGGCTGAGGCCATGTCCGATGAGGTTATCATGGACAACTGCATACGCTGCCACAAACAACTCAACCAGGAATTTGTCAAGACAGGACGCATCGATTATATGGAGGCACGGCGAGGCGAGGGCAAAGCTTGCTGGGATTGTCATAGAAACGTGCCCCACATGGGCAAGAACGCGCTGTCGTCAACACCGAATGCCGAGATGGTGGAACCGCTGCCACCTTCACCTGTACCCGCTTGGCTGCAACGTGCACTCGGTCATGACCCTGGACCATACGCAGAATGAGATCACAAATGAATCAAAAGAAAACCATAAAAACATACCGCAATGGTGAAAGTATTTAAGAAATGGCAAGGCTGGCTACTCTTCGGAGGAGCCATGGTGCTTGTTTTCCTCCTCGGATTGGTCTGCTCCTCACTTCTGGAGAGACGAGCCGAGGTAGCGAGCGTATTCAACAACCGCCGCACGCCGATGACAGACTCCATCGTAGCCCAGAATGAGAAGTTTGCTGAAGATTTTCCAAGGGAATACCAGTCGTGGGCTATGACAGAAGACACCACTTTTGAGAGTAAGTATAACGGTTCCGCCGCCCGTGACGTGTTAGAGAGAAACCCCGCCTTCGTCATCAACTGGGCCGGATATGCCTTCTCGCGAGAGTATAACACACCGCGTGGGCACAGGCACTGCGTAGAGGATCTTATCAATATCCTGCGCACCGGCTCCCCCGGCATCGATGGTCAGAAAGACCTTCAGCCCGGTACATGCTGGACTTGCAAAGGTCCCGATGTTCCTCGACTGATGCGTGAGAAGGGCGTCAACGCCTTCTATGCCGCCAAGTGGAGCGACTGGGGGGCTGAAGTGATGAACAGCGTCGGCTGTTCCGACTGCCACGACGCTCGCACCATGGACCTCCGTCCAGCCCGTCCCGCTCTCTATGAGGCTTGGGCAAGACAAGGCAGAGACGTGAAGAAAGCCAGTCATCAGGAGATGCGCTCACTGGTATGCGCACAATGTCATACGGAATATTACTTCGAGAAAGACAACGGACAGTATCTGAAGTTCCCACAAGACAAGGGAATGACATGCGAAGCCGCCGAGGAATATTATGACAGCATTGGCTTCTACGACTATGTCCACCCACTCTCCAAGGCCAAGATCCTCAAAGCCCAGCACCCCGGTTATGAACTGTCGCTGCAAGGCATCCACGCCCAGCGCGGCGTGTCGTGTGCCGACTGCCACATGCCGTATATCTCTGAAGGCGGCGTGAAATATACCGACCATCACATCATGAGCCCGCTGGCTCACATAGACCGCACATGCCAGACCTGCCACAGACAGGATGCAGAGACGCTGCGGAAGAACGTCTATGAAAGACAGGAGAAGGTCTACACCTTTGCCCGCCTCGTCGACGTACAGCTTGCCGACGCCCATCTCATGGCTGAATTCGCGTGGAAACATGGCGCTAAAGAGAACGAGATGACAAAGGCTCTGAATGACATCCGCAAGAGTCAGTGGCGGTGGGACTATGCCATCGCCTCTCACGGTGCCTCCTTCCATGCCCCGCAAGAGTGCATGCGCCTACTTGCCGATGCCATGATGTATGCCAAGGATGCACAACTGGAATGTCAGAAGGTCGCAGGTATGCACGGATGGCAAGGGAGCATCCCTCTGCCCGACATCTCTACACGCGAGAAAGCCGCCAAATATATCGGTCTCGACATGGCCAAACTCAGAAAACAGAAGAAACAGTTTGTAGATTCCATAGTGCCCAAATGGATAGAGACGGCTAAAAGGAACAAGCGATTTGTCACAAAGCCGCTCTAATAATAAAGTTTCCGCTTTGGGTGCTGACATCGAACACGACATACCCTCACCCTTAGCAGCATGACACTGACCGTAATGTGGAACAAACCATATTCCTTTAAGGAGGGAACCTTGATAGTCATCGGACTCATGGTCACCGGAGCCTTGCTCCAGGTGGCCATGGGTCCTCTTAATTGGGATATCTTCATATGGCCGGCCAATATTCTTGCGTTGGCTGTCTTTGTATCTATACTCGTCGCCATTCACCTATGGCGCAGAAAGTGTTATTTCTTTCGTTTCATGACCACCGGCAAGGCAGCCGTTCCTGCCATTGTCGGAGCCTTGCTTCTGACACTTGTCATGGGGCTGACGCGCCAGGTGGGGCAGACGGCCGCGCCAAGCGATCCTTTAGCGTTCACCAAGATGTTAGAGAGCTGGCCTTTCATCCTCGTCTACGTCTGGCTCACGGCTATCGTGGGAGAGGAGACGCTCTTGCAGGCCACACATCCTTCGCGCCGAAACTTTCTGATCATGACGAGCCATCTCGGACTGTTCATCGTACTCACTTGCGGAACATTGGGAAGCGCCGACATGCAGCGCCTGAAGATGTACTGTGAAGTGGGGAAACCGGAATGGAGAGGCCTCGATGTCTGGAACAACGTTCACGAACTGCCAGTAGCCGTACAACTGGAGAAGTTTGTCATCGATGAATATCCACCTAAGCTGATGATAATCGATGACAACGGTAAAACGCTGCCCATAGGCAAGCCCGATATCATGGAGGTGAACGACAACGGCGACAAAGGTCAGCTGACCAACTGGGACATCCGTGTGAAACGGAAGATTGACAACGCCATGCCTTCGACACTGATAAAGATGATCGGCTCTATGCCGGAAGAGATGGCAAGTCGGCTTCTTCTGGACTCTTTAGGACAAGCCGCCAACAAAGATGGCTACGTAAGCACAAAACTGCCTGGTGCAGAATGTGCCCTCTATGTAGAGGCAAGACAACAGCAGAATAGCGTTGGTCATCACCATACGGCCGCCGGGTGGATAACCTGCGGGAGCTATCAGTTCAACTATCAGGCGCTTCGCCTCGATGACAGCCACCAGCTTGTCATGGCAGCCCGTGAGCCACGGCGATATGCCTCAAATGTGACAGTATTCACCAAAGACGGGAACACACTGAAAAGCAACATTGAAGTCAATAAACCGCTGACAGTCAACGGCTGGAAGATCTACCAACTAAGCTATAACGAGCAGATGGGAAAGTGGAGCACGCTGAGCATCTTTGAGTTGGTGCGAGACCCGTGGCTCCCTGCCGTTTATATAGGCATACTGTTTCTGGCAATAGGAGCCATTGGGATCTTCTTCATGCCGACGAAACAACAATCATAACATCCACAACGAAATGATTTGGGACAAGTTCATTTTCTTCGCGCTGTCATCATTGCTCCTATGGGCAGTCGGAGCTCTTCTCGCTTGGAAGGACCGGCATCGCCCCGCAATCGTTCTGACATGTGCCGGCCTCGCCATTTTTTTCGGATACATCCTTCTGCTCTGGCATGTCCTGCAACGTCCGCCCATGCGCACGATGGGTGAGACCCGACTATGGTACAGTTTCTTCCTTCCACTTTCTGGCGTAATCGTCTATCTGCGATGGCGCTACAAATGGATATTGACTTTCTCTGCTACCCTCGCCGCTGTATTCATCATGATCAACATCCTAAAGCCAGAGATCCACAGCAAATCGCTGATGCCGGCTTTGCAGAGCCCGTGGTTCGCTCCCCATGTCATCGTCTATATGCTCGCTTATGCCATGATGGGCGCTGCCTTCGTTCTCACATTGTATCTCCTTCTGAGAAAAGGCGGGAAAAAAGAAGACTGGGCCAGAGAAATGGCGATCACCGACGACTTAGTGGCCGTGAGCTATGCCTTCCTGACGCTTGGCATGCTGATGGGAGCACTCTGGGCAAAGGAAGCCTGGGGACACTATTGGAGCTGGGACCCTAAAGAGACGTGGGCAGCAATAACCTGGTTCAGCTATCTGACATTCATACATTTCCGAAAAACCGAACCTCAAAAGCACAAGGCCGCGCTGTGCTTCATCATCCTGACGTTCGGACTCTTGCAAATGTGCTGGTGGGGTGTCAATTATCTACCATCAGCCCAAGGATCAAGCATCCATACCTATTCCATGCAATAGCCCCACCACGTAGAGAGGAAATACGAGCGGATGACCGGACACATAGGAAAAGACCATGACTGTATTTCCATATTATGTCCAAACAAAGCACACCCAAGCTTAGAGATTTTTCTATAAATTGCAAAAAGCCTTGACGTTGAAGCCTATGACCCGGAGCTTCAGGTGGCGCGTCTGCTGCAATGCGTGGGCGGTAGAAATGTCAGAAAACTTGCCGGATTTACAGTCCGTCAAGACAGCCCGAAACAGCAAAAAAGGATGACTGAATGAGGCGGAAACAGCCTTCTACGAATGTGCATTTCTCATTCGAAGAAAGCCGAATCTTCATTTCTGAACTCAAAAGGATACCTCCGGACCGTACAGATACTGCATGGCAGGCAGACGGACATTCCTCTTCGTGCTTGCATAGCATACATTTCGACGAGGCGGATGACAACTCTTGGGGCTGCAGAGGCATCATCCGCTGTCTGCGGAAGTGTCATCTGCCGCGAAAAAGAGCCTCAAATGGCCTGCTCGGAAGACTACAGGGAAGGGAGCAGATTTGACAAGGGACAGAGTCACAGAAAACTATGCGAAGGAGAAACTACAATTTGTCAACTTTTATCAAAGAAAGACTCTTTCGGCAATAATCATTCTTTGAAATCATTTGTAAAATGTGGCAGATCAAGATTGAGGAATGAAAGTCATGGGCGGTCATTCTTTTTGGTCTTGCTGTATGTTTGCCGATTCCGGTGTTCCTGCACATTATAAATAAACTCTACATTAAATATGCAACCCCTATTATCTTTCTCTACATCATATTTGATAGACATTTGATTTTCAGATAGTTTATTATATCAGAAACACTACATCTTGTCAGCATGACCTTTATTTCTCGTTAATAAATTATTTTGCAGTATGACGAATTATTCTTATCTTCGCACATAGACATAATATTATACCAGATGTTAGGCTCAAAAAAAGTTAGTAAAACAATCTCAGACCTTGATCATTATCTTGATCAGTTGGACGAATGCGTATTGGTTTTCAAGAGTGGTGTAAAGAACTATCTTGAGGGGAATCAGGATCCATTCGCAGAGAATCTGAGATCGATCACGGCATTGAGAAACTCCACAGCCGAACTTCGCCGTTCGATTGAGAATAATATGTACACGCACGCGCTGCTTCTTGACAACAGGGTGGAAATCCTTCAGCTGTTAGAGAGTCTTGACCAGATTATCAACATGCTTTATAAGTATCTTTACCAATATGAGATCGAGATTCCATTCTTCCCATCCGAACTGACAGTGGATTTTCTGAAATTAGTGGAGGTTTCCAGTCTGTCCGTAGAGGGTTTGGATCAAGCGGTGAAGGATTATTTCCGCATGCCGAAGTATGTCACAGAGAAGATTCACCGAATCTACTATTTCGAAAAAGAAGTGAGCAGGCTCGCCCAGTCGATAAAGCATCATGTCTTTCATGATCTGGACAGTTTCAAGTTGAGTCAGAAGATTCACATGCGCTATTTCACGCTTCATGTGGAAGAACTGGCAGAGGAGGCAGTGAAGGCTGCGGATCTGCTGTCGATCATGGTACTCAAACAGTCGTTGTAAGCGGATGGTTATCTTTTCGATCATCATATTTCTCCTGTTGTGCGTTTGGCTTTCTCGCAATGAGGTGGCCTACAGCCTGGCCGATGTACACATTTCGGATATCCTGTCTGTGAAATGGTTTGGCGTCATCTTGCTGTTGGCCATGGTGACCGGAATCATAGCAAACTCCATCCTTGACAGTTCTTACCCCTTCATCTCGTCGGGCTCTTTTTCAACGTTGTTATTGAGTATCATTTTTACAGTCGTCTTCCTGTCATTGTTGAGATGCCACAGCTCTGTCGTAACGGCGTTTGCAGGCGGAATCATAGCATACTGTATCCTGTCGGACCGGTCTCAGTTGCCCTCTGCAATCCTGTTTGCAGTGTTGAGTGCATTGATTGCGCCGTTGGCCGTATTGATGGTAGCCTATGCTTTCAACCGTTGGTTTGACAAAACCCTTTTCAACCGCGAGTGTCATCTGCTCCTGCGTACCCTATATATCAAATATGTAGCTGTGGCTGGGCTGACCATTTATGGCATTCTGATGGTGTTCAACTACACATTGTTCGCAGACATCTTCTTTACGCCGACAGCATCCCAAGGGCGTCTTTCACGTGTCACGATGGGCTTTATCATTGTTCTGACTTGTATGGGCATGCTGTTCACGATTCTCCTTGCATCCCGCAAAGACACCCGAAACGGGAAGATGAATCATAATCTGTCATTCCTGTATGGCTTGTCAGTCGTTTTGTTCATCGGTAACGTCCTCGTTCCCTTGGCACCAGGGATGTTCTCCGTGCTGGTTTCTGTAAATCAGTCGAAGGAACTCTGCCAACTGTATTTTGATGGTTCAAAGCGGTCAGTGCACCTTTTCAACATGATCACCATCACGTTGCTGACACCGCTTTTGTCATTCCTGGCGGTTCTGTGTCTCCTGACGGTCAAGGACATTTTGTTGTCAGGTTCGATCCTGACATTGCTGCTGATGCTGGCCTTTATCTATCAACTTTACACAGGACTATATTCCAGCAGTAAGCTGATGCAGAAAACGCAGAGCGTCGAGCGGCTTCACAGATCAGAGATTGACGCAGAGATGAACAGGCTGGATGTGATGGCGGTAACTTCTCAGTTTAACGCTATCTCTGCCGAGATAGACCTGAAACAGAAAGAGCTCATCAATCTCTCACTTTATATCAAGCAGGAAAGAGACTATCTGGAGAAAGTCTGCGAACAGCTGACAGAGATCTCGAAGATACAGAATCTGGAGGAGATGCGTGAGAAAATACACCGGCAAGGAGTAGAACTGAGAGAAAATCTTAGATTCAGCAAAGAAATGGACCAGTTCTACACAGAAGTCGAGGAGATGCACAAGAACTTCGTGAGCAGGCTGCTGATGCGATGTCCCAATCTCACAGAGCGTGAACGCCGTTTGGCCATTCTCCTGCGACTGGGACTTTCAAGCAAGGAAATTGCAGGTCTCATGAGCATCGAGACCAAGAGCATCGAGATTAACAGATATCGATTAAGGAAGAAGCTGCGATTGGACAGGAATGAAAACATCGTGCAGTATCTGCAATTATTATAATCTAAACAATTAACTTTTTTTTATAATGAGAAAGTCAACCATTCTGACATTAGGGCTGACGCTGCCACTGACCACGGCTGTCTGTGCCCAAGAAAATGATTCTGTACGCTATAATCAATATGGCGTGGCAGTAGATCGACAGGAGCTTCAGAGTGAAGCGCGAAACAATGTATTGGTTTTCGAATCCAAGAACCGAGACTACAAGTTTTGGTTTGACAACCGTGTGCAGGTCGACGGCGCCACCTTCTTCGGAAAGGACCGCGATTTCGACGACATCGGCAACGGCATATCGCTGCGTCGTGTACGCTTTGCCATGAAGGCCAAGGTAACGAAGAACTGGTATGGAGAGATCGACGTCGACTTTGCCGACGGTCTATTTGAACTGAAGGATGCCATCATTGAGTATGATGGTATTAGAAACATGGCATTCAAGGCAGGTAACTTCAAGGAGGATTTCTCTATGGAAGAAACCACCAGTTCACGTTATCTGGGATTCATTGAGCGTCCAATGGTGACAAAGGTCTTTGCTCCTTCGCGCCACGTCGGCATTCAGGGAGAGTATCTGAGAGATCACTTCCGTGCGTCACTGGGTATGTTCTTCCAGACAATTGCCGGTTCGGAGGAGGTCACTAACGTACAGGACAACAACAAGGACTATGGCCGCGACCAAGGTTATTCCTTCACAGGTAAAGCAGGCTGGATGCCCTATTCGTCAGACAGAATGAAAGGTTTCTATTTAGGCGCGAAGGCTTCTTATCGCACGCCAAAGACCGATGTGGCTACAGGTGACTACGGCGGTGTGAGATACAGCACCCGAAATGCGACCAGTATCAACCGCAAGAAGTATCTGGATACGGACGTGATCAAGGGTGTTGACCATGAGTGGTTCTATGGCGGAGAGACCGCCGGCTACTATGGACCAGCCCGCTTTCAGGCTGAATGGATAGGCTGTCATGTTTCGACAAATGCTTCTCCTTACAATTTCAACGGCTGGTATTTCCAGGCCGGCACCATGCTCTTCGGCGGCAAGCAGCGTTTCAATGTGGCCGAAGGTGAGTTCACGCAGCCTTCTCGCGGCAAGAAGTGGGGAGATGTAGAGTTGATGGTTCGTTACGATTATCTGAACCTCAACAACAAGAATGTCTATGGCGGTGCCGGTGAGAATTTCACGGCCGGCCTGAACTTCTATGTGAACAACAATGTGAAGTTTGTCCTGAACTATCAGTATTCCAACGACGACCGTTATGCCAATGGCAAGGGCAAGCTTGTTATCGGTCATGATGCTTCCGGCAAGCCTACCACCGATTATACAAAGGCGGTCGAGGCCAAGGGGAAGGGTGGCATCAACTATCACATGCTGGCCGTCCGTTGTGAGATTGATTTTTAGTTCCAACCAAATAAACGACAGATTATGAAAACAATGAAATATATTTTGATGTTGTTGACCGCATTCCTCGTAGGGAGTTGCGTGGAAGACAAGATGTACGAAGGCCCGTCAACGATTAAGTCAGTATCATTGACTCCCGCTTCACCAACCTCATTTGATGATGTCACGGTGACTGCTAATGTCGAGGGGCTTCAAGCTCCTACAAAGGTTACGCTTGACTATACGGCAGGATCTGCATCACAGACCGTAGAGATGTCAGGAGGAAACGGTGTTTATACGGGCGTTATTCCTGCACAGGCTGACGGAACAAAGGTCAGCTTCAAGGTGACAGTCCTCAATGAGGCAGGCTACACCACGGTAGTGGAAAAAGATTATACGGTGGGCGACAAACCTTCCGATTATTCCAAGCTTGTCATCAACGAACTTTTCGGTACGGGTGCTGATGCAGAGAAATTCATCGAACTCTTTAACAACGGCGACAATCCTGTCAAGTTGAAAGGTGTCACACTTAACAAGGACGAGACTCTTACCTGGACCGGTATAGACGGAGAGGTGGTCATGCCACATAGCACTTTCGCCATCGTAGGTGCCAAGGGCACAACGGAGCGTGGGTTCTCGAGTGGTTTCTCATCCAAGAAATCTGTGTTGGTTGAGCTTTTCGATCCGAACGGAAAGAAGCTGGATAGCTTCCAGCGCGGGGAGAAAGGAACAGGCTGGGGGGCTCAGTCATTGACAAATGTATCCGGATCCTGGTCTCGTTGCCCGGACGGAACTGGAAAATTCATGATTACCGAACCAACGTTAAATGCAAAGAATCCTGCATCAGGAACTGTTGACAACACAGTTGTACAGTAAGATATTATTGTTTTATTATCATTCATCAATAAAATGGCAAAAGAAGAATTGAAAATCGGAGAGATCTCAAAACCACGTTTTGAGTTTCGCAGTTTCGGTCGCAGCTTCGATGATGCGGCTAAAAGAATGGCGCGTTTGAGTGTTCCCGTTCCTGAGAAAGTGTGGGAGCGTCACAGCACAGAGACCTACATCGTAAGCCGGACAAACGATGTAAACAATACCAAGATTCGAGACGGAAAGATGGATATTAAGACCTTTGTACAGTCCGTGGACGGTCTTGAGCAATGGAATCCTCTGATGAAGGGCGAGTTCCCAATAGCGGCACAGGTGCTGAAAGAAGAGGTGTTCCCTGCCTTCAAGGTAGATAGCTATCCAGAATTCACCAAAGAGAATTATACGCTCGAGGAGTTTCTGCAGATGGTGGACAAGCATCCCGACCTTCAGGCAGTAAGGGTTGAGAAGGTGCGCTATGGTTACATGGTCAACGGCACCATCTGCGAGACAGGCGATGTATACATTAACGGTGCACTGGTGAAGACCATCAACTCCGAATCCACAGAACTTGAGGACATCAAGAAGACCATTGCAGACTGTGGCTTGGAAGGAATAGAAAACATCAACTATCTTCAGGCTATCAAGCGCGTGATCGGTATGATCAACAAACCATTGGCTAACTAAAACGTAAGGATCATGGCACAAGAAATAGAAAGAAAGTTTTTGGTAAAAGGGGATTTCAAGAGAGAAGCTTTCAAGGCTACACGTATCACGCAAGGGTATCTCTGTTCGGTCCCTGAACGCACTGTCCGCGTAAGAGTGAAAGGCGAAAAAGGCTTCATCACCATCAAGGGAATAGGAAATGAGAGCGGCGCAAGTCGCTTTGAGTGGGAGAAGGAAATTCCCGTAGCTGAAGTTCGGGACCTACTGAAGATCTGCGAACCTGGCATTATCGACAAGACGCGCTATCTCGTGAAGGCAGGTGAATTCACTTTCGAAGTTGATGAATTCTATGGCGAAAACGAAGGCCTCACGGTCGCAGAAGTGGAATTGCCGGACGAGAACGCAGCTTTCGAGCATCCTTCCTGGCTGGGAGAAGAAGTGACTGGTGATAAACGTTACTACAACTCTATGCTAATGAAGCATCCGTTCAAGACCTGGTAAAACGATACAGCAAATCCTATGAGGGAAGAGAGCTGAGCGAGGAAAGATCGTTCATACTCTCTTCCATTCCGACCTAAACACTGACATCATGACTGAAGAGACCAAAAGCACAAAAGTTTACGACCCACTGGATATGAACAACTATCGCATTGAGAAGTTGCCTAAGATGCAGAAATCGGGATTCGAGAAATTCCTGCAGAAGATAGGTGGACCTTTGGCGATCGTGGTTTTCGTATTGTTCTATTGGTGTATAGACCTGCCTTTCATTGATCGTATTGACACAAAAGCCGAGACTACGACCCTTACCGAATCGGCAAAAAAGAGATATGATCAGTTGACAGCTTCTGCGATAAAGGAGCTGGAGAAGGAGGCTTCTGCAACTGGAAAAGTGCAACCTTCAGAAGAGATGCTGAAACAGAAAGCTGAAAAGGAGGCGCACGGCAAGTTCTTGCGTATCAATTATGCAATGATGGCTGTTTTCGTAGCAGCGATCATTCTCTGGATCACGGAGGCCATTCCAAATTATCTCACATCTTTGATGGTGATTCTGTCTATTGTCTTGACAGGAATCACGACTGACAAGACTGCCTACGCCCAGTTAGGACATCCTGTCATGTGGTTGAACATCCTCTCGTTTATTTTGGCTTCCATGTTAGTGAAAACTCAGGTCGCAAAGCGATTTGCACTTTGGTTTGTGATCAAGTTCGGCAAGAATGCCACAGGTGTGATGCTGAGTTTTATCGTGATCAATCTGGTCCTTTCCGCCTTTATTTCAGCAACAACAGCCAAGGCCGCCATCCTTTTGCCTATATTCATGGTGATTGCGGCTATCTATGGAGCTACAGGTGGAGAAAACCGAAACAATTTCGGGCGAAACCTGATTCTGCAGAATCTTTTCCAGATCAATCTTGGCGCGAATGCCTTCCTCACCGGTTCCGGCGCAACGTTGTTGGCCGGATCACTCATAGCAGGTGCAATGGGCATTGGATCTTTCAGTTATCAAGACTGGTTCAAGGCCGCGTTTCCTATGAGTCTTTTGTTGATTCTGATCGGTTGGTTCGTGGGGGCAAAGATTTACTTTCCGTTGAAGAAAGGAGAGAACAAGCCTCAGATCTGTGGCGGAATGGAGAGACTGCGCGAAGAATTGAACAAACTTGGCAAGGTTAAACCTGATGAATTCAAAGCCATTGCTATTTTTCTCGTGGTTCTTTTGTTGTGGGCTACGGACAAACAGCATGGTATTAACCAGACTGCCGTCGCTTTCATGGGAGCAGTAGTGGCCTTGATGCCACGAATAGGAGTGGTGAACTGGAATGACGTAGACATCCCCTGGCATCTTCTGTTGTTCTCTGCAGGTGCCTATACCTTGGGAGCAGGATTCGATGCAACCGGACTTCCCGGAACATTAGTGGATGCTTTATTCAACAGTCTGGGCATCACACAGTCCACTCCTTTCTGGATGCTCTATCTGCTGCTCACTGCAGGAATGCTGCTGTTCGCGCTGCTCTTTCAATCGAAGACAATGCTCACGCTTATCTTCGTACCAATCGCAATTGGTGTGGCTCAGAAGAATGGCTATCCTATCATGAGTCTGGCCTTCCCTGTCGCAATGTTAGTAGGTCATGTATATGTGCTGCCATTCAACAGCAAACCGGCAGCTTTGCTCTATACTACAAATCAGTATAGCTGGAGTGACACCTTCAAATTTGGGATTACCATGATGCTCATCAGCTGGCTTGTCGTCATCCTGTGGGGCGAAACTGTTCTGCGCTGGTTAGGCTATACATCCGGTGTCTTTGAAGTATAATCTGTTCGCATTATGATAGAGATCAACCCTAAAATTCACGATCGCTTCACTCTTGAGTTCAAGGTGGGATTTGTCACAGAAGATGACAAGTCTGACAATGACTTCCAGATGAATACATGGATCTATACACCGGATACGCTTGACGTGAATCGATACACATATTCAAAGGACAGTTTCTATCGCGACACGAGATCTTACCTGCGTTTCATTACGCCTTCCTACACTCTGAAAGAACTTTCCGACGAATATATCCTGCCATACAAACGCTTACGCAAGGTGTGCTTTAATGTGATGGATGATCAGTCAGATACTAACAGAAAGGCATATGAGACAGAGGTGAAGATGTTCGCCTCTATCGTGAAAAGCAGTATTCGCGATGGATATGTTGAGATCGTCAACTCACAGGATGAAGTAGAGAAAGCTTCTATGGCCGAGGCTTACATCATCCATATTGAAAAGGTGCTGCGTTTCTACCGCAATGTGCGGACAATGTTTGGGGAGATAAAAGGAAAAGGCTCTTTGGCGGAGCCGTTCGATTTTGGCGATGAGTTCATCTCAAATGTCGTAGAACAACATGTCTTTCGCTTGGCCGAGCACTTTCAACGGATGGATTTAACATGTAATGACTCACTGAAGGAGCATGTCAGCCAATTGCTCAAACAGGAAAATGAATATCGCAGGGCAAAGGGGTTTCTAAGAGTTGAAAAAGAAAGTAAGGATCGCAACCGTAAGTTTGTATATCGCGCTGGCCAACTCAAGAAATATCTGGAAAGCAATCTTTACTTACCTGTCCACAAACGCAGCAACACGGTGTTTCTTGAGCAGGTGGCATTCAGCTTTGCAGCCGGAATCTCAATGGTTTTTGCCACGATCGTTTCTTTCGCCTTTCAGCAGACTTATGGCAATTTCACCCTACCGTTCTTCATTGCATTGGTCATTAGCTATATGTTCAAGGATCGCATCAAAGACTTGATCCGCAACTATTTCGCAAATCGGTTGGGTAGTAGATTCTACGATTATGTCATCTCTCTGCGGGTGAACAACCGTAAGTTAGGATGGTGTAAGGAGGGATTTGACTTCGTTTCCTCATCTAAAATTTCCAAGCATGTACAGGCAAAAAGAGCGCGCAAATCACCTCTGGTCATAGGAAAAGGCGTTGATGAGCAGGTGTTGCAATATCGCAAGAAAGTACATCTGCATCAAAAAGAAGTGACGCGCTTGTCACAATATCCGCTTGTGGGAATCAATGAGATTATCCGCTATAACCTATCCGACTTCATGCGAAAGATGGATAATCCGCAAGTGCCACTCTATGTGAACGAAGGCCAGGCTGAGGTAGTCAAGACTTCTGGTGACAAGGTGTATTATATCAATTTCGTCATACAGTGTAAGTACGATGACCAGAGCGAATATCGTCGCTATAAAGTGTGTCTGTCACAGAGTGGAATAAAAGACATACATGAGATATGAAAATAAAAAAAATGTTTTTAGGATACTTCGTTCTGATGGCAACATCTTGTTCCAACACCAATACAGTGAATATTCTCATTCAGAATGTAGGTGGAAAAGACTTGGTGAATCCCAAGGTTTCTGTGTCTATCCAGAAGATCCTGCATCATCTGCAGATGTCAAGCAATGATTCGCTGGTGCTTCTCAACGAAAAGAACCTGCCGGTAGGCTATATTTACAATACGGACAGCACGTTCATCTCGTTCACTGTCCCTGTAATCAAGAAAGGCTCTCAGAAGACTTATTCGATGAATCGCAAGGAAAACAAGCTCGTTGACAATCTCTTCAGGTTCAGGCATGAGAATATTTTGGTCTATGTGAAGTGAAAAACGGCTCAGAAAAATTGAGATGTCATGGTTCTCTCCCCCTATCGAACCAGAAACCAGTATGCTTCTTCTGCGATATAGTGACTTGCGCCCATCTACGGGCAATCGGATAACAACATCGAATGCCGTTATTTTGAATGACACCATGGTTATTCGGAAATTAATGACTATATTTGCATGCTGTTGTTCAGCTACAAATGACAAACACAGCAAAAGGGACAATGGAACAGGGCTTTATATCATTGATTCGTCAGAGCATCCTTGACAATTGGAGCCTCGACGCGCTGACCGATTACCACGGCAAGACATTCAAATACCAAGATGTGGCACACGATATCGCCGTGCTCCACCTGCTCTTCGACGCTTCGGGCATCAAACCCGGCGACAAAGTTGCACTGTGCGGGCGAAACAGTTCGCGATGGGGCATCATATTTCTTGCCACACTCACCTACGGCGCGGTAGCGGTACCCATCCTTCACGACTTCAAAGCTGATAACATACACAATATCGTGAACCATTCCGAGGCATTGTTGCTCTTTGCGGGCGACAGCATTTGGGAGAATCTCGACGAGCGTTCCATGCCCCAACTCAAGGGTATACTCGCCATCTCCGACTTCTCGCTGCTGACCTCACGCAGCAAGAAACTGACGGGAGTTATGGAAGACTTCAACAATCTATGGCATAAACGCTACAACAACCGGTTCCGCAAAGAACACGTAAAATACCACAACGACCAGTCTGAAGCATTGGCATACATCAGCTACACCTCCGGAACCACAAGCTTCTCGAAAGGAGTGATGATTCCTTACCGCAGTTTGTTGTCAAACATACGCTTTGCACAAGACAACATGCCGCTGCAACCGGGCGACGGACATGTGTGCATGCTCCCCATGGCACATGCCTTCGGGCTGCTGTTCAGCTTTCTCTTCGAGTTCACCAAGGGCTGCCACGTCTATTTCCTCACCCGTACACCAAGTCCGAAGATCATCTTCCAAGCTTATCAGGAAGTGAAGCCCAGCCTCATTATCAGCGTGCCTTTGGTGATCGAGAAGGTCATCAAAAAAAATGTAATGCCTAAGCTCAACACCCCCGCCATGAAGCTGGCACTGAAAGTCCCCTTCATAAGGCAGCGCATCCTGAGCAGCGTACACGATAAACTCGACAACCTCTTCGGTGGACGGTTCATCGAACTCGTCATTGGAGGTGCCGCTGTCAACGAAGAGGTAGCGCATCTGCTGCATGAGATCCGGTTCCCTTATACCGTCGGGTATGGCATGACCGAATGCGGACCGCTCATCTGCTATGCTTCGGCAAGCACGTTCAAAGAGAAATCATGCGGCAGACCCGTTGACCGCATGGAAGTGAAGATCGATTCGCCGGATCCGGCCAACATCGTCGGCGAGATTATGGTGCGCGGCGACAACGTCATGCAGGGCTACTACAAAAATCCACAGGCAACCGCCGAGACGCTCGAACAAGACGGATGGATGCACACAGGCGATCTGGCGCTGATGGACGGAAAACGAAACGTCACCATCAAGGGACGAAGCAAGAACATGCTGCTCGGACCCAGCGGACAAAACATCTATCCGGAGGAGATTGAAGAGAAACTCAACAACATGCCTTATGTGGCAGAGTGCGTCGTGGTGCAAAATGCGGGTAGGATCATCGGACTGGTGCACCCCGACTACAACGAAGCTTTGGCGGAAGGACTCAACGCGGAACGCATCAACAGCATCATGGAGCAAAACCGCAAGACGCTCAACGAACTCTTGCCACGCTATAGCCAGCTGGCGGCCATCAAAATCTACGCAGAGGAATTTGAAAAGACGCCCAAACGATCCATCAAGCGATATTTGTACCAGTAAGACGGAGCCCAGACCGTCCGATGCACTTAAACGATCTTTGCCGTTATACTTAAACGATCTTTGCCGTTATACTTAAACACCTTGACCAGCTCCTTGTCGCCGCCCACAAGCCGACTGCATTTGTTCAATAAGCCCGTATCGACGAAGCCGCATTTCTTCAAGACTTTTCCGGATGCAGGATTGCCTGTGAAATGGTCTGCCCAGATGTTTTCGAAATGTTTCACATGCAGGCATTCTTCAAGCATGAGCCTTAAGGCCTCGGTGCAAATTCCTTTGTTCCAATAAGGTCTCCCAACCCAGTATCCCACTTCACAATCGTTTTCTCCGATGTTGATGTTACTGGATTCATGGGTGTAGTATCCGATGCACCCGATCGGCTCGTTGGTCTTCTTGAAAACGATTGCCCAAGTTGCATCATTGTTGAAGTAGGTTCGGATGACATCGAGGCTTTCTTCAGGTGATTCGTGCACCGGCCATCCTGCCCGCGGCCCGACCTCCGGATCTGAGGCATATCTGAAGAGTGCAGCTGCATCCGTCTCCTGCCACCGGCGGAGAACAATTCTATCTGTCTCCACTTTGTCTCAATAGGATGAATCGTCCTTCTCAAAGAAGAATTTATCATCAGACTCGTCGTCGAAAACCCCGCCTTTGGCTCCCACTTCAAAATTATCTCCTCCGCCTTCGGGGGCGGAGTTGGTGTTCAAAGCCTTATCGTTTGCCAGATAAGATCCTGTCAGATTCAGCCTGATCACCTCTGCATTTGGCCTTGTATATTGCTTTCGTTTCATTGGTCTCATGGGCTTTATCTTTTTATTTCATGATTACTTTCTTTCCATTGTGTATATACAATCCATGTCCCGGATGCTCCACACGACATCCCTGCATGTTGTACCAATAGCCGTCCTTCGCGTTTTCTCCGTTCTGCTCCGCGCCTTCAATACCCGTGGTGGTGTCGTCGCGGAAAAGCGACAGCACGCTTGCCTTGGCACCCGCAGCCTGCGACAGCTTCAGGTAGGCACGGAAGGGATTCACGGCCGTGGCACTGGTGATCTTCACAAATGTGCCTGCCGGATATTGCTTGCCGTTGTTAGTGAAGGCTTTGGCTGACATGGCATAGACGGCCGTGCTGGCATCACTCATGATGTTGGTGCCCGCATAAACGCCATAGAGCCCGTCGCCTGTGGTGGCTGGCACGGCAAACGATTCGGTCTGCTCCTTGCTGACGGCCGCAATCTCCTGCGACGTGCTGCTGGTGAGCTCGCCTTCCTTGTCAGGGAAATAGAAATAGGGCGTGTTGGCCTGCGGTGAGGTCACAAGATTGAGCGAGACGGTCTTCCCGTCATTGGTGCCAAACTCATAGAATCGGCCGGCCGAGGCGTCGGCATCCGGCTTGAAAGGCAGACTGACTGATGTGCCCCCTTCGCCGTTGGCGACAGGCGAGAACATGCGGTGGTAGCGGCAGTTGGCTGCTGTGAAAGCCGTGGGCACATAGTAGGTGTACCATGTGTATTTCCCACCCGCTGCCATCTTCGTGTCAAGACTGCTGACATCGTAAATGCCGAAGTGTCCGCACGTATTGGCTCCCCCATTGGTGATGATGGTATTCTCGTCAACGGGACGGGTATAGCCGGTGGTCGCGCTCCCGTTGGTGTAGATCGGCTCGTCATCTCCCGCTGGCACCTTTTCGATTGTCTTTGGCATATAAACCAGCGTGTAGGGAGGCAGACCGCCGAGCGGTTGCGTGTCGTCCACGTTATATTTGTAGGTCACAGTGCCGTCGCTGCCTTTGACAGCCTCATAGGGTCTGGTTGTATTCAGCGTGGTGGTGGGCACACGAGAGGCCGTGAAGTTGTCTGTATTTTGCACAGCCACGTTTGTCAAGTCAACATAGCGCAGCCCGTTGGCACCTTCGAAAGCATTGCCATGAAACAGCAGGGAATTGCCGCTTTTGAACTCACCAAACGTGATGGACTACTCCAAGGTTCCGTCGTCTGCAAAGGCTCCCGAGTCTATGCCGCGCAACTGGCAGGTGAACCCCGATTGGGTATCGAGCATATCTATATCTATATCCTCAACGGTGATGGCGGCACCGTGAGCCCCTATTTTGTGAAGCGCACAATAATAGCTTCCTACCACTTCCGTCACCTGAAACTCACAGTACACATCGCCCACCCAGCGGTAGAAACTGATACAGATGGTCTGATCCGGTATCAGGTCGGTCCGGCTCTTCATCTGGCAGGTGTCAATAAACGCCTTGAGATAATAGCGGGGCAGCCCCAGCACCTTGTAGCCGCCTATGGAAGCTGTGGTCTTTCCTGTTTTTTCCTCATAGGTCGTCTTGAAATTGTAATAATCATTCCCAAAGTAGTTGAGCGTGTCCACCGCATTGTCGCCGAAAAGCTCAGAGCCTGAATATTTCGATGCAAAGTTGTTCAGGATGTCCACAGCCCTGATCTGGCGCCCGCCGAAGACATTCTCGCCCATCTTGAGACCATCGTAGTCTGACTGTAACAATACACGGGCGGTCTCCACCTTTCCGGCAGTGGCATCGCAGGCAAAAGCCTCGCTGCCGATCTCGTCCACACTCTTGCGTATGTCGATGATGCCCGTCAGTCCCGTACAGCCGTAGAAAGCGCGTGAACCGATGTATTTGATTTCCGAATCGTTTAACAAACCTAATGCAAACTCCAGCCTCGTGATTCCCGTCTGATTCTGAAAAGCTTTATCAGAGATCTTCACAACATTATAGCCACAAATGGTGGTACCGATTTTAATGTATATTACCGCAGGAATGCTGAGCTTTCCCGTCAGTGTGCTCCCGTCGGCAGCCTTCACTTCCACTTCTCCTAACTTATAGAAAGAACTTCCAGTAGAAGTCTTATCAATGATAAAAACCAACCCTGACTGCGTTCGGTTTTTTAGGTAAGTGTCAGTATAAGCTTCCGTTATGACATCTCCCACGGCGTTGCTTGCTAAAGACGTGGCAACAGACAGAAGCCAAAGACATACGACCAATAAACCTTTGACTGATTTAGATGTAAAATGACTCATTTTCTATCCGTTTAAAATATCGTTTCTTTATTCGTTCTCAAGTGCCCGACAGTCGCCCTCCCCAGCCTGTGGATTCGACTGTCACGCTGTTTATTATGACAACTGCAAAAATATTAATTTTAGATTCATTCCGTTTCGCTCCACATTATTAAAAAAAATGAGTCCGACATTTTTTTGATTTATATCAAGCAAACACCCTTGAAATCCATCCCCTCACCCTCTCAGCCGACCCGCAAGATGCCAAGCCATAAATGCACTCCCCCATTCCCACCGTAGGGGCGGATCTGCGTATCCGCCCGCAAGGGAAAAGGTGGAATTATCGAGCGGGCAAATCGCTCATGGTGGACGACCATTGGTTTCTATTTTTTGTTCTGATGGATTGATTGCGGGCGCATACGCTGATCCGACCCCACAGACAAACCCTTTGATTTACAGCATTTTACAAAGGCGTTCGCGGAGCTATGCTTTGGACCGCCAAAAGCATAGCTCTTGGCCGCCCATATGATAGCTCTTGGCGGCCGAAAGCATAGCTCCGCGCAGACCAAAGAAATCATCCGTAAAATCCACCCCAAAACTCTCCCATTTCAAGAAGCGTCATTTCGCATTTGAACACCCCCTCAATCCGCTTTCGCCAACGTAATGCAGGGGCCGCCCTTGTGCCCGTCCCCAAGAGCCGAGCCATGAATGCCCAACACCCATTCCCTCCGTAGGGGCGGATACGCAGATCCGCCCCTACGGAGGGAATGTTGTTTACCGGGGCTCGCTCCGCCAATCAAGACCTTGCCTTCGACGCATGCGCCGTCAGATCCCTCTCTTCCGCGAGGTCCGGGGTGGGCACTCCGGCTCCGACGGATCAGCGCACCATCTTTCCCACCCGAAGCTTGTCGCCCGAGAGATCGACCTCAAAGAGGTGGGGAACACGTACCTTGCGCGCGCCGACCTGCTCGTTATGGCGGTGGACGGACATCATCCAGCGGCCATCCAACGTGCGGAAGAGCATGCCATGACCGAAGTCGGGCGGCGTGACGGGCTTCTTCTCCTGGATCCACGGACCGTCCAAGGTGCCGCTCTTGCTGTAGGCCACCCCTTGCGTATATTTGTCATTGACCCAGCTGGACCAGATCATGCCGAGACGACCGGTGCCGGTGCGAAAGAGGAAAGGCCCGTCGGTGACTTGGTTTTCACCGTGCGGACCGGCTTCGGATGGATCGCCCGACCGGTTCCAGGGACTGTCGAAGGCATGGAAGAGCACCTTCGGCTCGCCCACTGTGCCGCTCAGATCGGGTTTCAGCCGGATTTTCTCGATTGTCCCGTTGCCGTTTTCGAGCCATTCGCCGCAATAGACCATGTAGGGCTGGCCGTCACGGTCGACCCAGAAAGTGCCGTCCAGCGTGGGCCTGTCAATGGGGAGATAGATCGGATCAGCCATCGGACGGTAGGGGCCGTAGGGCTTTTCGCTGACGAGAACGTGGCTGGCCCGACGTTCCACAGGATGGCCGCGGAACTCGCGCATCAGAATGCCACGGTTGGTGAATGTGGCGAAACAGTAATACTTTCCGTTGTAGCGATGCAGCTCGGCGGCCCATATCATCGGGTGACGGCCCATCCATGAGTAGGGATCGGTATCGGTCACGTCGTAGGGGCCGGTCCACATGGCAAGATCGCGGCTCATGTACAGCTGTCCGCCAGTACCCGTGAGGTAGTACATCTGTGTCGCCGAGTCGGCGAGAATGGCGGGATCGCTCATGACGATGGAGTCCAAGGGCACCGTCCGCACATAGGGTGCTGTCCGCTTAGGACGTTCCTTCCAATAGCGCTCCAGGCGGTCGGCTTCAGCCCGGGTGAGCTGTATCACGGCCCCATGCTTGGGCGACTGGAAGTTGAGGGCACGCATGACGCCCTCATTGAAGTGGCCTGTCGGGGTGAAGGTCTTGAAGTCTGTGGTCTCCATGAAGCCGAAGTTGTGAGGATGGATGCTGTAGATGTCATACATGAGCACCCACTTCTCCTCGCCGATCCGCTTCCAGACGTTCGGCGCCTCGCATCCTGTCCGCTCTGCGTCGATCTGCCCCGGCTGGTACTGATAGCCGCCGTTGATGCGGTCGGAGAAGGCGATGCGGATGCCGCCCGGATTCTCCTGTGCCACGTAAGTCATGGCATAGCGCCCGTCGGGTAGCGGAGTGATGTCGGCATCGAGTACCTGGATCTTCGGGTCGGGAAACTCGAAGAGCAGCCGGGGCACCGTGGTGAGCGTCGTGAAGGCTTCATCGGCATAGGCGTAATAGAGATGGGTGCGGCTGTCCGAACCGTCTTTGCCGGTCGGGCGGATGGTGAAATAGACCATCATCCGGCGCGTCTGTGGATCGTAGATCACTTCTGGCGCCCACGCGCATCCCAAGTCGCCGAAGGCCTCGGGAAACAGCCGGTCGATGCGGACCACATGATGGGTCCAGTGGATGAGATCATCCGAACGCATGAGCACGATGCCGCGGTTGTTGCCCCAGTCGTATTTGTCGGGCCGTTCCCATCGTGTCGTGCGGAAACCTTTCTCCTTTCCGAAGATGTGAAGATCGGTCAGCACCATGTAGAACGCGCCGTCGGGACCGCGACTGACATGCGGATCGCGGACACCATGCTGCTCGGAGATGGTGTCCCCGGCAACGACGGGCAGTCCGTCGTTGACGGACGTGAAGTTGTAACCATCACGGCTGAGGGCCATGTGGAGACTGTGGGTGGCGTCGGAGAAGTAGACCATCAGGTAGGCCTGCATCTCCTGCTCCGAGGGAACGGGGGCTGCGAGGGCGCTGCCCGTGGAGAGCAGCAGCAGGAGCAGCATGTTTTTTACGCTTTTCATCATCGTAGTCGTTTTGTAAAGGATCCGTTTTTGCCGGGCATCCGGTCGTTTGCGGTCAGTCGGCGAGTGGCTGAAGCGGCTGAAGGACAACCGGTCCGATCAGTCCGGAGGGCTGCGGCGACCAGGCCTTGGCAGTGAAGAGATTGTCCGATCCGCGGTTTTCGGCCTTCCGGGCGGGGAAGTTCGTGTTGTAGAAAATACGGTAAGGCTCGCCCTTCCGGTCCATGTCGGAGATACGGTTGGCCATCAGATTGGTCACCTCGATGATCAAGGGGGTGCCCTTCTTCAGCAGGGAGGACGGGATGTCGAGCTGATAAGGCGCACCGAGCAGCGTGCCCACGAAGGTGGTGCCGACATAGACGCGTGCCGTCTCGTGGACCTCCCCGAGTGACAGGCGCCACATCGGAGCCTTCTGTTTCAGCTTCGGCAGGGTGACGGCATAGCGTGCCGTGCCTGAGAAGGCAGCAGCATCGGCGTCGAAAACCGTCCACGACCGCAACTCGGTAGTCTCATGCGCCTTCGGCAGGACAGGTCCGCCCTTCACGAACTCGATCTTCCAGCGGCCCTGAAGCTGCTGTGGCTCACCGGCAGGCGTATAGAACGCATAGGGCTCGCCACTCATCTCACCTGTCGAAGTCTGCACGATCAGTGCCTCACCGGGCTGCAATGAGAGGAATACACGGTTGTCCGTCACGCGCGCAAGGCCCTTCCGCCCGTCCATGGGATTGAAGACGGCGGCGGTGGAAAAAGAAGTTCCCAAAGCCACCTGCCCGCTGTAGATCCGGTCGGTGGGGTTTTTGATGAAGTAACTGTAGCCTCCTTCCGCGTTCTGACGACGGATGCAGCGCAGCCCTTCGGCAAACATCGGTTCCTGACTGACACCGGCTTCGCGGAGCGCAGCTGCCAGATCGGTCGCACAGACGATCCGTCCACGGCCGCAGGAAGCCACCCCGTTGCGGAACGAAAGTCCGCCGAGCAACGTCTGCATCTCCCGGCGGGCAGCATCTAAACCGGCCAATCCGGGAACGTCGGTCGGCAGATGCTTGTCGAAGATCACCGTGGCACCGTCGGCAGCGAGGGCCATCAGGCGCTTCAGCGTGGCGATCGGCATGAGCTTGGCCGCAGGTATGACGATCACGCGGTAGCGTCCGCCAGGTGTCGTCACGCCGCCGTTGAAGCCGAAGGTCTGCAGCTGACGGTCGGTGAAGAGGTCCCAGTCGAAGCCGCTGTCATAGAGTTTCTGGGCGCAGTCGTGCACCTCCGGCATCTCCACACCATGGAAATGGCGGAGCATCTTACGGTCCGGCTTCGACTGATAGTCGCCCAAACTGTAGTAGAGCAGGATGTCCCCAGACGGGCGGCCCTGCTGCATGAAGCTCTGAACACGCGCGGCATAACGGTTGAGCGTGCTGAAGTCGTCCCACCAGCTGTTGGTCGGC
>ONHE01000071.1 GCA_900317545.1 uncultured Prevotella sp.
ATGAAGGATGAAAGATGAGAAGATGAAGGATGAAAGATGAGAAGATGAAGGATGAAAGATGAGGAGATGAAGGATGAAAGATGAGGGGATGAAGGATGAAAGATGAGGGGATGAGGGATGAAAGATGAGGGGATGAGGGATGAAAGATGACAGGATGAGGGGGTCAGCGGGAGGCGGAATCGGGGGACGGGGAATAATATCGCTCGACGAGGGAGATGACGTTCGGGGGCACCATACCGTCGATGGACTCGCCGCGGCGGACTCGCTCGCGGATCTGAGTGCTGCTCACCGGATAAAGCTCCGTATCGACCAGGCGGACGGTGGGAGGCAAGGAGGAGGAGGCAATGGGACTTCCCTTGCGGGGATAAACAATGATGCGGTAACGGGCGAGGATGTCTTCGGCACGATGCCAGCGGTCGAACGCGAGCCAGTTGTCAGCCCCGATGATGAGCGAGAAGGTGCGCTCGGGATAGTCGCTTGACAGGCTTCGGAGCGTGTTCCACATGTAGGACGGGCGCGGAAGATGGAACTCGTAGTCGCTGGCGATGAGTCCTGTCTCGTCGGAGAGGGCCTGTCGGGCGATCTCAAGCCGCCGGTCGTCGTCGAGCAGGTCGGTTGCGGCCTGTTTGAACGGGTTGAGAGGCGAGACGACAAACCACACTTCGTCCATGCGGGCGGCCCGCATGATCTGTCGGGCCAATGCTATATGACCGCAGTGAATGGGATTGAACGACCCACCGAAGATGCCCGTCTCAATCATTCAGAAATGCTTTGACCAATTGATAGGTCTCCTCCTGAGCCGTCTGAAGGTCATCGTTGACCACGACATGGTCAAATTTCGGGGCGAAGGTCATCTCGTATGAAGCCTTCGCAAGCCGCTCCTCGATAGCCTCCGGGCTGTCCGTGGCCCGCAGGGTGAGGCGCTTCCGCAGTTCCTCCACGCTCGGGGCCTGGATGAAGATGCTCATGGCACGGTCGCCGTAGAAATGCTTGATATTGCACCCACCTTTCACATCGACGTCGAAGACCACGTTTTCGCCGCGCCCAGTCTGCGTGTCCACCTGCGACTTGAGCGTGCCGTAGAAGCGGTCTTCGTAGACTTCCTCATATTCGAGGAATGCGTCCGCCTCGATCTGACGGCGGAACTCGTCGGGCGAAAGGAAGAAGTATTCGACGCCGTCACGCTCCGTTCCGCGGGGCGGACGGGAGGTGCAGCTGATCGAGAACGCCAGGTTCAGCTCCGGATGGGTGGCCATCAGCCACTGGACAATGGTGCTCTTGCCCGATCCCGAGGGTGCGGAGAAAATGAGTAATCTCCCCTTCACAGGCTCTGAAGGGGCAGTGTCCTGCGGACAAGTGGGGTGAGAATTCACGTTGTTGCTCATATTTTTGATCTTTTCAGACATCGTTTCTTGAATGAGGAGAATAGATATTCAGCCGGTTCGTGCCTCTTGACAACGGCGGGAATGGACATTTACAAAGCATTGAGCACCTGCTCCTTGATCTGTTCCAACTCGTCTTTCATCTTGACCACGATGTTCTGCATCTCGGCCAAGTTGCTTTTCGAGCCGGTGGTGTTGATCTCCCGTCCCATCTCTTGGGCGATGAATCCGAGCTTCTTGCCGTTTGCCTTCGGCTCTGCCATGGTCTGCCGGAAGTAGTCAAGATGATTGGCGAGTCGCTGTTTCTCTTCACTGATATCGAGTTTTTCGATGTAATAGATCAGCTCCTGCTCCAAACGGTTCTCGTTGTAGTCCACTTCGGGGATCTTGCTGAGCCCTTCCACGATGCGCGTCCTGATCTTCTCGACGCGGCTCTTCTCGTAAGGCTCGATGCTCCGGAGCAGCTGTTCGATGTTGTCAATCTTCTCCTTGAACTTGCGCTCGAGCGCCTCGCCTTCCTGACGGCGGAATGCGGTGAGGTGGGCGATGGCCTCTTCGATGGCCTCTCGGGCAGCTTTCCACTCTCCGTCTTCGAGCACTTCAACCTCGTTGCGCAAGGTCACGTCGGGCATGCGAAGCAGTGTGGCGAACCAATCCTGCGGTTCGGGGATGCCGGATTGTGCCGCAATGGCCTTGATCTGATGATAATAGTTCTCGATGAGGGCTGCGTTGACGGGCGCGGCATCGGTGAGTGCGTCTTTCTCAATCCAAATGGAGAAGTCGACCTTGCCGCGTTCGAGCGCCGCAGTGATCATCTGGCGGATCTCCATTTCCTTCTCCCGATAGAGCGGAGCGATACGTGCAGAGAGGTCTAAAGCCTTGCTGTTCAGCGACTTGATCTCCACATTGATCTTCTTGTCCTTGTAAGTGACTATGGCTTTCCCATAACCTGTCATTGACTGTATCATAGTCGTGTTGCGCGTTAAAATTATGCAAATGTACAAAAAATGATGGGAAAAAGCGTAAATTTGCATTTTATTTAGACTATATTTGTATCATGTCATGTATATTGAATATTGAAACAAGCACGCGAGTGTGCTCGGTAGCCGTCAGCAACGACGGTGAATGCATCTTCAACGAGGAAGATCATTCGGGGCCGGAGCGCCACAACGAACGGCTCGGAGTATTCGTGGACGAGGCCCTCTCGTTTGCTGACAACCATGCAATCCCACTGGATGCCGTGGCCGTCAGCTGCGGTCCGGGATCGTATACGGGGCTCCGCGTGGGCACATCCATGGCCAAAGGCATCTGCTACGGACGCTCGCTGAAGCTCATCGCCGTGCCTACGCTCGAACTGCTTTGCGTCCCCGTGCTGCTCAGACACGACGAGCTGCCCGACGATGCCTGCCTTTGTCCAATGCTGGATGCGCGCCGCATGGAAGTCTATGCACAGATCTTCGACCGCTCCCTGCATGAGATCCGCCCCATCCATGCCGACATCGTGACCGAGGAAACCTACGTCGAGTATCTCGACAGGCATCCCGTGTGGTTCTTTGGCGACGGTGCCGCCAAGTGCAAAGACTTGATCCGCCACCCCAATGCGCATTTCATCGATGGCATAGAGCCGTTGGCCAAGGACATGTTCCCGCTTTCCGAGAAGCGCATAGCACACGAACAGTTCGAGGACGTGGCCTATTTCGTGCCCTTCTACCTAAAGAATTTCGTAGGCAAATTACCCAAGAAACTTTTATAAAGAGATGAAAATCGAAGGCTTAGACTATAATACCCAGCGGGAAAAATTGGTTCTTCCCGAGTACGGACGCGAGATCCAAAGCATGGTGGACTATGCCGTAGCGCTCAAAGACAAGGCCGAACGGCAGCGCTGTGCAGAGGCCATCGTAGCCATCATGGATCGGATGATACCGCAGAACCGCAAAAATGTCGATCACATACAGAAGCTCTGGGACCACCTCGCGATCATGAGCGACTTCAAATTGGACATTGACTACCCCGTGGATGTATCCAAGGCCGGCAACATCATGTCCAAACCGGAACCCATGCCCTATCCCATGACGCAGATTCCCGTAAGACATTACGGCAAGATGATGTTCGAGATCTTCGACAAGCTGAAGACGATGGAGCCCGGACAGGAACGTGACGCGCTCGTCGCATTGGCCGCCAACCAGATGAAGAGGAATCTTGCGCAATGGAGTCACGGCTTTGCCGACGATGAAAAGGTCGCTTCCGACTTGGCCAGATACACCGACGGGAAGGTGCAGCTGGATCTCGACAAGTTTCAGTTTGATAAATCTGCACCACGCGGAACAGAGAAGAAACGCAAGAAAAAATAAGAGCCATGGAATCGTTTATCATCGAAGGCGGGCATCCCTTGTCTGGTATCATTACGCCGCAAGGTGCCAAGAACGAAGCCTTGGAAGTCATCTGCGCCACGCTGCTGACTGCCGAACCGGTCCGAATTGCCAACATTCCGGATATCTTAGACGTCAAAAATCTCATCAAGCTGCTCACTGACATCGGCGTGAAGGTCACCCGTCACACCCGCAACGATTACACCTTCCAGTCCGACACGCTCAATCTCGACTATCTGCAAAGCGATGAGTTCATCCAAAAATGCTCTTCCCTGCGTGGATCCGTGTTGATGATCGGCCCCCTGTTGGGACGTTTCGGAAAGGCAACCATCGCACAACCGGGCGGCGACAAGATCGGACGGCGCAGACTCGACACCCACTTCCTCGGCTTCAAGCATCTCGGAGCGACTTTCGTACACGATGATCAGCGCAACGTCTACTATATTGAAGGCAAGCCGCTCAAGGGCTGTTACATGCTCTTGGATGAAGCCTCGATCACGGGAACGGCCAATATCATCATGGCATCCGTGCTGGCCCGAGGGACCACAACCATCTACAACGCTGCCTGCGAGCCTTATATCCAGCAGCTGTGTCACATGCTCAACGCGATGGGAGCCAATATCAGCGGCATCGCCTCCAATCTTCTCACGATCGAAGGTGTCGACTCCCTCCACGGCGCAAGCCACCGCATCCTGCCCGACATGATCGAGGTGGGCTCGTTCATCGGCATGGCCGCCATGATCGGAGAAGGCATCCGGATCAAGGACGTGTCACTGAAGGATCTCGGCATCATACCGGATACGTTCAGCAGATTGGGCATCCGGATCAAGGTAGAGAATGATGACCTCTTCATACCGAAACAAAGTCACTACGCCATAGACTCCTTCATCGACGGTACGATCATGACGCTGGCGGACGCTCCTTGGCCTGGGCTGACGCCGGATCTGCTCTCCGTGCTGATCGTAGTGGCCACCCAGGCACGCGGGACGGTGCTTATTCATCAGAAAATGTTCGAGAGTCGACTGTTCTTTGTGGACAAGTTGATCGACATGGGGGCACAGATCATCCTCTGTGATCCACACCGTGCCGTCGTCGTAGGCCATGACCGGAAGATCCGTCTGCGCGCCGGGCGCATGACAAGTCCCGACATTCGGGCCGGCATCGCATTGCTCATCGCCGCCCTCAGCGCCTCGGGAACAAGCCGGATTGCCAATATTGCCCAGATAGACCGTGGCTATGAAGATATCGAAAAGCGCCTGAACGAGTTGGGAGCGCACATTACGCGAGTCGATGATTAAGCAGGAGGACGTCTATCAGATAGGCCGTTTGGGCAAGCCACATGGCGTGAGGGGCGAGATCACGTTCCTTTTTGACGACGATGTGTTTGATCGCGTCGAAGCTGAATACCTGATCCTGCAGCTCGACGGAATCCTTGTTCCTTTCTTTTTAGAGGGATATCGCTTCCGCGGAGACACCTCGGCCATTCTGAAATTCTGTGATATCGACACGCAGGAAGAGGCCTCCGGACTGACCGGAAGCCCGGTTTTTTTTCCACGCAACCATCATGCCGACGACGAAGAGACGCTCTCCAAAGCGGAGCTGATCGGCTTCCGCATCGTCGACAGCCACTCGGAGCAGGAGATCGGCGTGATCTCCGCCATCGACGACAGCACCCCCAACATTCTTTTCAACGTCACTGCAGAAGACGGGAAGACCCTCCTCATACCCGCCTCACCGGATCTGATCGAAGCGTTCAGCCGTGAGACGAGAGAACTGAAGATGAACTTGCCGGAAGGCATTCTCAATCTATAGATCCACATGAAGAAACAAATATGCATATTAGGCAGTACCGGTTCGATCGGCACACAAGCCTTGGACGTGATCCGGCAGCATGACGACCGCTACGAAGTCTACTGCCTCACGGCCAACAACCGGGTGAAGGAGCTGGCCGAGCAGGCACGTCTGTTCCGCCCGGCAGCCGTAGTTATCGCCAACGAAGCACACTACGAGGAGCTCCGGAACTTGCTTTCCGACCTGCCGGACATCAAGGTCTACGCCGGCAAAGAGGCGCTCGACCAGATCGTAGAGGCCGAACCGATCGACATGGTGCTCACTGCGACGGTCGGATTTGCCGGCCTCTCGCCGACGATACACGCCATCCGGGCGCACAAGAAGATCTGTCTGGCCAACAAAGAGACATTGGTCGTTGCGGGCGAACTGATCGTCCGGCTTGCCGGCGAATATCATACGGACATCCTGCCTGTCGACTCCGAGCACTCGGCGATATTCCAATCGCTCGTCGGCGACGCCTCCAACGAGGTCGAGAAGATCCTACTCACGTGTTCGGGCGGCCCGTTCCGGCAGTTCACCCATGAGCAGTTGACCCACGTGACGGCTGCCGATGCCCTCCGACATCCCACATGGAACATGGGCGCAAAGATCACCATCGACTCGGCAACGCTGATGAACAAGGGCTTTGAGGTCATCGAAGCGAAGTGGCTCTTCGGCATTCCGGCCGAGCGGATCGAAGTGCTGATCCATCCGCAGAGCATCGTCCACAGCGCCGTACAGTATGTAGACGGCTCGGTGAAGGCCCAGTTAGGCGTTCCGGACATGCGTCTCCCGATCCAGTATGCATTCTCGTTCCCGGAGCGGCTACCGCTTCAGGGTGACCGGCTGGACCTCTTTGACAAGCGGTTGGAGTTCTTCCGTCCCGACCTGACGAAGTTTCCCTGCCTGTCGCTGGCTTTCGAAGCCATCAGGAAAGGCGGCAACATGCCGTGCGTGCTGAATGCTGCGAACGAGATTGTGAACGAAGGTTTCCGCCGCGGACAATGCGCGTTCCTCGCGATGAGCGACATCATCGGACAGACGATGGCCCGCTGCACCTTCGACGCGACGCCCGACTACGATGTCTATCTGCAGACTGACGCCGAGGCAAGGCGCATCGCCACCGAGATCATGAATCAATAATGTATCAACCAGATGAGTCGTGCGGCGGCCGGACTGTGATGATCCGGCGACCCGACTCCATAATTTTCAAAAAAGATCAATGGAAGTATTCTTAATCCGCCTGCTACAGTTCGTGCTGGCAATCTCATTGCTTGTCCTGCTTCATGAAGGCGGACACATGTTCTTCTCCAAGCTTTTCGGCGTGAAAGTCGAAAAGTTTTTCATCTTCTTTGATGTCGGAATCGGCAAGTGGAATGGCTCCCTGTTCCGCTTCAAGCCTAAAAACAGCGACACCGAATACGGCATGGGCTGGCTCCCCTTGGGTGGTTACTGCAAGATAGCCGGCATGATTGACGAGAGCTTTGATACCGAACAGATGAAGAAGCCGGCCCAGAGCTGGGAGTTCAGGTCGAAACCGGCATGGCAACGGCTGCTCATCATGATCGGCGGCGTGTTGGTCAACTTTCTCCTCGCGCTGTTTATCTACTCGATGGTGCTCTTCTGTTGGGGCGACTCCTACATCCGGCTGAAAGATATGACGATGGGTATGAAGTTCAATGAGCAGGCCAAGAGCCTCGGCTTTCAGGACCACGACATCCTCCTCGGAACAGATCTGGGGCCGTTCAAGGACTTCAACACCGACCTCTACCGCGACCTCTCGCAGGCGAACCGCGTGGATGTGATCCGCCAGGGGAAGCGACTAAGCCTCGACTTACCGGGCGATATCAACCTCCTCGGGATGCTCAAGTCGACGCCACAGTTTGTCCGCCCGTTCGTCCCGGCTGACGTCGACAGCGTCGGCACCGGCACTCCGGCCATGAAAGCCGGCATCCGCAAGGGTTCCAGAATCCTCGCCATCGGCGGACGGAAGATCGATTCGTGGAACGAATTTCAGAACGAACTGGGCCGCTTAAGCGACGTGATGTCGACTGTCAAGACACATGCTGACAGCCTGAAGGTGCGCACCACTTCCGTCGTCTTTGCCCAGAAGGGCTCCCAGAAGGCCGACACGGCGCAGATCGTGCTCACTCCCGAGCTGACGATGGGCGTCATCATGACCACCATCTTCGATTACTACAAGCCCGTGCATATCGACTACGGCTTCTTCGAAAGCTTCCCCGCCGGCGTCAAATACGGCTGGAACGTGCTCTCGGGCTATGTGAGCGACATGCGCTACGTCTTCTCCGCCGACGGCGCCAAGAGTCTCGGCGGCTTCGGAGCGATAGGAAGCCTCTTCCCGCCCGTGTGGGATTGGCAGATCTTCTGGATGATGACAGCCTTCCTGAGCATTATCCTTGCGTTCATGAACATCCTCCCCATCCCGGCATTGGATGGCGGCCACGTGCTCTTCCTCATCTATGAGATGATCACGAGGCGCAAACCGAGCGAGACGTTCATGATCCGCGCCGAGTATGTAGGCATCGGCATCCTGCTCCTGCTCATGGTCGTGGCCAACCTGAACGACATCCTCCGGTGGCTCGGCTACATGCAATAACCACCGTCCGACACACTTTCGACGGAATCCATAAAACATGATGCCAGAGCCACTTGCGACTCTGGCATTTTGCGTTTCACACCCCTTGTGCAGCCGGAGCTGTCATGCGGCTCGCGCGGAGCTATGCTCCGGGCCGTCAAAAGCATAGCTCCGGGCCGCCCATATGATAGCTCCGGGCCGCCCGAAGGATAGCTCCGCGCAGAGGACAGTTACCATCCTACTGCGGAAGCGGCAAAAGATGCCTTTTCAGGACGCGGCGAAAGGGGCGGAAAGACGATTCCCACGGGACGGGAATGGCATCGTTAAGGTCATCCGTTCCCTGCTGTATGGCCAGGTCTCCTTGCAGCTGCCAACCGGGAGCTTCACCGTTGCACTGCGGGCGGAATCGGCTTCCTGCGAGGGAAAAATGCAGTGAAAGCATTGCCGTTTCCATTATTTTGCCGTATCTTTGTAACCGTCTTTAAATCTTATCTGTCCATGGATGTCATCCGATTCATCAAAAACTGGACCCTCCCGGTATCCATGACGGCGGGCATCTGCATCTATCTCCCGTTCGCCTTCATCCCTTCCCTCGACCCGATCGCCACCTGGTTCGCCCCCATCGGCGATGCGATCCTGCCGCTGTTCATGTTTCTCATCCTCTTCGTCACATTCTGCAAGGTCGACTTCAGGAAGCTCGTGCCGGTGGGATGGCACCTCTGGGTGGGCGTCCAGCAGACGGTCTTCGTGTTCTGCATCGTCGGTCTGATCCTCGTCTTCCGCATGTCCGGCTACGGCTTGGTGATGATGGAGGCCATCCTGGCGTGCATCATCGGCCCCTGTGCGGCAGCAGCTCCGGTGGTCACGGCAAAGTTGGGCGGCGACTTGGAGCAGATGACAAGCTACACGTTCATCTCCAATTTTATCACCGCCACGCTGATTCCGATCTGCTTCCCGATGATCGAGAAGGAAGCCGACATCACGTTCTGGAGTGCTTTTTTCAAGATTCTCTATGAAGTCTGTATCGTACTGATCGTGCCGATGGCGCTTGCTTTCATCGTCAAGCACACGCTGCACCGGTTCCACCGGTGGATTACGGGCATCCGTGATCTCAGCTATTACCTCTGGGGATGCTCGCTTATGATCGTCACAGGCACCACGGTGAAGAACATTGTGCATGCGCAGGCATCGGCGGGGATCATCTTCGGCATCGCCGCATTGGGCCTCCTGCTCTGCATCATCCAGTTTGCGACGGGCCGGTTCATCGGCCATTACTTCCACAGAACCGTCGAGGCGGGACAGGCCTTGGGCCAGAAGAACACCGCATTCGCCATCTGGATCGCCTCCGCGTACCTCACGCCGCTGTCGTCCGTGGGTCCCGGGTGCTACATATTGTGGCAGAATATCATCAACAGCGTGGAGATCTGGCAGGTGCGGCGGCAGCACAAGGACTTCGCCTCCTGATCATCCGGCCTTCTGCCGACCATCCTCTGCTGTCGGCATTCATTGTTGGCCGAGGCACGAAAAATCCCTGATGCAACCGCCGGCTGAATGGCCAGCGACCGCAACGGGGACGCTGCGCGGGGCACGAGGCCCTGCGCAGGCTATTTCACACACTTAACCTTTCCACACTTCAGCAGCCACTTCCTGCACCAAGGCGATCTTCCTCCACTGCTCATCCTCAGTCAAGACGTTGCCTTCCTCGGTGGATGCGAAGCCGCATTGAGGACTCAGGCAGAGGCGTTCGACAGGTATGTAGCGGGCAGCCTCATGGATCCGGCGTACGAGATCTTCCTTCCGTTCGAGCTTCGGATCCTTTGAGGTGACGAGACCGAGCACCACCTGTTTGTCCGCAGCCACCGAGGCCAACGGCTCGAAGCCTCCTGCACGGTCGGTATCGAACTCAAGATAGTAGGCCGAAACATGCTCGCGACCGAAGAGGACGTCGGCCACAGGCTCGTAACCGCCAGAAGATGCCCAGGTCGAATGGTAGTTGCCGCGGCAGACATGGGTCGTTAAGACGAGGTCGGAAGGCAGGTCGGCGATGGCCAGATTGTTGATCCGGAGATACGACTCGGCGATGGCGTCAGCGTCACCGCCGGCTTCTGCCACCTTGGCACGGAAGCTGCGGTCACAGAGCATGCCCCATGTGCAGTCGTCGAGCTGCACGTTACGGCATCCGAGCTCATAGAAGGCGAGGATCGTCTGACGGTAGGCGGCGGCGAGATCCTTGATCAACGCGTCGCGGTCTTCGCCGTAAACCAGCCCGATAGCGCTGCTGTTCTCCGGCCGTTCCAATTCGGCGAGACACTGAGCCGGTGCGGGAATCGTCTGCCGAGGTGTCATATCGTCGGAGCAGACGGACTTGAGGAAGGCGAAATGAGACAGGAAAGGATGCGCGGAATTGAACGCCACGCGGCCCGTAAGACGCGCCGACTCGGCCCGGGTCTCCTCTCCATGGAACAGATAGCCCTGCTCCATCGCCACCTTATCTATGCCCGTGAGGCTCCAGAAGAAGTCTAAGTGCCACCAACTGCGCCTGAACTCGCCGTCAGTGGCGACCTTCAGGCCGGCCGCATGCTGCTTCTCCACCAACTCGCGGATATATTTATCTTCGACGGATGTCAGCTCCCGACGATCGATCTTTCCCTCTTCGAACTGTCTGCGGGCTGCTTTTAGCCCGGCAGGACGCAGAAAACTGCCTACAATATCGGCCCTGAACGGTGCCTGCTTGATTACTTTTGTCATCTGATTACTGATTTTCGTTAATACCTTTTGTTTGTTGCGATACAAAAGTAAGCGTTTTCCAATTAACCAACAAATATTCTTCGTATTTCGGAAAAATATTCTATCTTTGCGCAGAATACAGCATTTTCACAGAATATTATTCTGACATTTAACAGATTTATGATATGGAAAGATTAGACAAGACAGACGTCCTGATGCTGAAAATCCTGCAAAGGGACGCCTCACTGACGACAAAAGAGCTGGCCGCAAGGGTCAACCTGTCGCCCTCGCCGACGTTCGAGCGGCAGAAACGGTTGGAACGCGAGGGCTACATAGAGCGCTACTCGGCCGTGGTGAACGCTGAAAAGGCAGGCAACGGACTGCTCATTCTGTGCGGCATCAAGCTGAAACAGCACGGCAAGCGCTACGGGGAGGAGTTCATGGAAGCGGTGATGGGGATCGAGGAAGTGGTCGAGTGCTGGAACACTTCGGGCAATTACGACTATCTGATGAAGATCTACGTGAGAGACATGAAGCACTACCAGGACTTCGTGATGAACACGCTCGGCGTGATCGACTGCATCGGAAGCCTCCACAGCAACTTCGTCATCGGGGTGGTGAAGCGCCATCAGGGGATCCCGATACCCGTCGGCGAATGAGGGGGAACACCTTTACACCCCAAACAGCGAAGGGCGACGAACAGACCGGAACTTTCTTGTGACCTGACTGCATGATGACAATGAAGAGACACAAGCGATGGTTCAAGCATGCGGAAAACGCGATGCTTCGAAAAAATAATGATCCTGTGTTTGGCAGATTCAATTTATTTCCTTATTTTTGTAGTGTACTATAGACAATCTATTGACAATATATGAAATCGTTATTTCTATCGGCCATGCTCGCCGCAGTGGTGCTCAGCGCCGGCGGGCAGAATGTCCAGAAGGGCAGCTACGGCTACCTCTACTGCCACATGAGTGACCAAGGCGAGTGGACGGCATATGCTGTCAGCCGCGATGGATACCGCTACCGGGACATCCTCGGCGGGCGTCCGGTGTTTGATCCGCAGCAACACGCGCGCATCGAAGGTGGCACGCGCGACGCGTATATCACGCGTTCGAGCGACGGAAAAGGCTATCTGATGGTGACAACCGACATGTGCGTGGCACGCTCCCATAAGTGGGACAACTACGGGATCGATCTGCTGCGGAGCAAAGACCTTATCCACTGGACCTCCGTCACATTCGATTTCCGCCGCGGCGACTCCATCTTCTGCGACCACGAGTCGCCTTCGCCCTATCGGGACTGGTCGACCGTGAACCGCGTATGGGCACCGCAGATCTTCTGGGATCCTGCTTTCACCTGGCCGGACGGCAAAAAGGGCGGTTACATGATCTACTATTCGATGCTCAACAAGGCCGAGGAGCAGTATGACCGCATGTATTACAGCCACGCGGACCGCTCGTTCACGCGGCTCACCAAACCGAAACTGCTCTTCGACTGGGGCTACGCGACAATCGATGCGGACATCAATTTCCTGCCGACCGACGGGCTCTACCACATGCTGATCAAGAAGGAGGGCGGCCGGCCTGGCATCTACACCGCCACGTCGCGCCATCTCACGCACGGCTGGAGCATGCCCGTGGAGGACGACTATGTGAACTTTGAAGGCACGAAAAAATGCGAAGGATCGAGCGCATTCCAGCTCATCGGCGACAGCACGTGGCGCGTGGCCTACATACAGTATAGCGACCAACCGAAGCACTACCGCATCTGCAAGGCCGACAGCCGTCTGCGCAACTTCCGGGATCCGGTGGATATCGAAGGCGTGACGGCTCCGCAGCACGGCTCGTTCATGCGTCTGACGAAGCGGGAGTATAAGCGCCTGCTCAAGTGGGACCGTCAGCAGCAGCGGTGAAGACGGCCGGCGGCAGAGGCCGACGCTTCATGCGCTGGCAGCATCCTGCCAGAACGCATGGCAGAGCCTGCTTCCGCGGGGATCGGAAATTTCAGATTCCTATACCTTATTAATATAGGGAGACAGCCGCATTCAGCAGTTCCACCAAATGCGTAGGACAGACGTCTTGAAAGCATCGTTTTAAGGCGCTTTCATCATTTATATCGAATGGCTTTCGCAAAGCTATGCTCCGGACGGTCAAGAGCTATCCTTTGGGCGGCCCGGAGCATAGCTTTTGGCGGCCAAAAGCATAGCTTTGCGCAGGACGAAACGCCGACCCGCGTAACGCATTGACAACCAACGATTTGCCAAAATGAAGATTCCGGCCGTGACGCACCGAAGCTGATCTTCATCCGCATGCTGCCTCAGTCGGAGATGAAGCAAGGGAACAGGACGAAAAAAGGAGCATCCTCGGGTGAAGATGCTCCGCTTGCGATCTGGCTGGACATGACCGCTGCCATGTCCGCATCAACTATTATTATCTGATGAACAGTAACTCTCGGTATTTCGGAAGCGTCCAGAGCTCGTCGCTGACGATCAGTTCGAGCTTGTCAATCTGATAGCGAATCTCGCCCATCTTGGGTTCGACGGTGTCGTGATAGGCCACTGCGCGTTCGCGTGAAGATTCGATCTTATTGGCCACCTTACGCGCGTTGATCAGCTCTTCGACCCCAGTCTCGATCGCTTGGGTGCGCTCTGCGATCTCCTTGATGATCTTCTTATTGCGCGCGGTGAGGCTTGCGGCCTCGCTTTCGCTGAAGATCTCATACATATTCTGCACGTTCTTAGCCAACTGGCTTTGGTAATGGGTGCAGACAGGGATGATGTGATTCATCGACAGATCGCCCATGACGCGCGCCTCAATCTGTATCTTCTTGGTGTAAGTGTCCCATTTCACTTCGTTGCGCGCCTCCAATTCGTTCGCGTGCATGACGTTCATGGCTTCAAACATGTCCACACTCTCCTTGTCGAGATAGCGGTCATAGGTGACCGGACAAGAGTTCTCGCAGTCGAGTCCGCGCTCTTTGGCTTCGGCGATCCACTCTTCCGAGTAGCCGTTTCCGTCGAAGTGGATGGGCGAGCAGGTCTTGATGTCCTCGCGAACGACGTCAATGATGGCGCTGGTCTGGTCTTCTCCCTTGGCGATGAGCGCCTCGACGCGCTGCCTGAAGTTGGTCAGAGCCTCGGCAACTGCCGTGTTGAGCACGATCAGCGCTGCTGCGCAGTTAGCCTCGGAGCCTACGGCGCGGAATTCGAATCGGTTGCCCGTGAAGGCGAAAGGACTGGTGCGGTTGCGGTCCGTGTTGTCAATGAGCAGTTCGGGGATCTCCGGAATGTCGAGCTTCATGCCCTGTTTGCCCTCCATGTTGAACAGTTCGTCCTTGTCGGCCTTGACAATATGGTCAAGCAGATCGCTCAGCTGCCTGCCGAGGAAGGATGAGATGATGGCTGGAGGAGCCTCATTGGCTCCTAAGCGATGGGCGTTGGAGGCCGTCATGATGCTTGCCTTGAGCAGTCCGTTGTGACGGAATACGGCCATCAGCGTCTCCACGATGAAGACCACGAAGCGCAGGTTGTCGTTCGGAGTCTTGCCTGGTCCGTGAAGCAGCACGCCGTTATCAGCCGACAGAGACCAGTTGTTGTGCTTGCCCGAGCCGTTTATGCCGTCAAAAGGTTTCTCATGCAGCAGCACCTGAAAGCCGTGCTTGCGCGCCACTTTCTTCATCAGCTGCATCAAGAGCATGTTATGGTCTACGGCAAGATTGCACTCCTCGAAGATCGGAGCCAGCTCGAATTGGTTCGGGGCAACCTCATTGTGGCGTGTCTTGCATGGCACTCCGAGTTCCAGAGCCTGAATTTCCAAGTCCTTCATGAATGCCTGTACACGCTCGGGTATCGTCCCAAAGTAATGGTCTTCCATCTGCTGGTTCTTCGCCGAGTCGTGTCCCATCAGCGTACGGCCGGTCAGCATGAGGTCCGGACGTGCCGCATAGAGGCTCTCGTCGACCAAAAAGTACTCCTGTTCCCATCCAAGATTGGCAGTCACTTTCTTCACCTCGGGATAGAAGTAATGTGCCACGTCGGTCGCGGCAACGCTCAGTGCGTGCAGCGAACGGAGTAGCGGAGCCTTGTAATCAAGCGACTCGCCGGTGTAGGAAATAAATATGGTGGGGATGCAGAGCGTGTCATCGATGATGAAAACAGGCGACGTGGGATCCCAAGCCGAGTATCCGCGGGCCTCAAACGTATTACGGATGCCGCCTGAAGGAAAGCTCGAAGCGTCGGGCTCCTGCTGAACGAGCAGCTTGCCGGAGAACTCTTCGAGCATCCCGCCTTTGCCGTCGTGCTCGATGAAGGCATCATGCTTCTCCGCAGTGCCCTCTGTCAGCGGTTGAAACCAGTGTGTATAGTGTGTGGCTCCGTTCTCTTCGGCCCACTGCTTCATGCCTTTCGCCACCACGTCAGCAATGGAGCGGTCGAGATAAGCGCCATTGTCGATCACGTCAATAAGCTTGTCATAGACATTGGTAGGTAAGTACTTGTACATCTTCGGACGGTTGAAGACATACTTACCGAAGTACTCCGACGGGCGTTCCATCGGTGTCATCACTTCAAGGGGCTTCTTTCTGAACGCCTCTGCAACAACTTCAAATCGCAAATTAGTCATACGCTTGGTGTTTTAGTCCTTAATTTCCTTTTGAACGAACGGACGAAAGGGCCCGGACAAAAGACTCATCCGGGTAACCTGCAGCATCCGTTTCGCGTTTCAATGATCCCTCTCACATTTTTCAATATTGTGTCTCCGGCCGCGCCGGAAAAGCGTTCCTGTCAGTTCATTCCATTCTTCCGGCCATCCAATCGGCAATGCGATGCATCGCTTCCCGGCAGTTCTCACGCTCGCCGAATGCCGTGAGGCGGAAGTATCCCTCACCACTCGGACCGAAACCAGCACCTGGCGTGCAGACCACTGCGGCTCCATAGAGCAGCTGTTCGAAGAATTTCCAGCTGTCTTGTCCATTGGGCGTCTTCACCCAAAGATAGGGGGCGTTGACGCCGCCGTAAACTTTGAATCCCAGACGGGTGAGCGATTCGGTCATCAGACGGGCATTGCCCATATAGTAGTCGATGGTTTCCTGTGTCTGGCGGCGCCCTTCCGGCGTGTAGACAGCTTCTGCGGCGCGCTGGCTGATGTAGCTTGTGCCGTTGAATTTTGTCGACTGCCGGCGGTCCCAGATATGATTGAGGTGCACGCGCTGCTTGCCGTCGAGTGTCATGGCCGTAAGGTCTTCGGGGATCACGGTGTAGCCGCAGCGGACGCCTGTGAATCCTGCAGTCTTCGAATAGCTATGGAATTCGATGGCACATTTGCGTGCTCCCTTGATCTCATAGATCGAGTGAGGAATGGACTCATCCTGTATATAGGCCTCGTAAGCGGCATCATAGAAGATGATGGCGTCATTGCGCAGCGCGTAGTTAACCCATTTACGGAGTTCCTCTTTTGGCAAAACCGTGCCCGTCGGATTATTCGGATAGCAGAGGTAGATCATGTCTACGCGGTGGTCAGGAAGCTGCGGAATGAAGTTGTTTTCTGCCGTACAGGCGAAATAGGTGACGTTACTCCACCGGCCTCCTTCATGTATGCCGGCCCTCCCGATCATTGCATTGGAGTCGATATAGACGGGATATATGGGGTCTGTAACGCCGATACTGTTGTCCCATCTGACAATTTCCTGTATGTTTCCCGTATCGCTTTTGGCTCCGTCATTGATGAAGATTTCGTTGGTGCTCAGGTGAATGCCTCTGGGAAGGAAATCGTTTTTGACGATTGCTTCACGCAGGAAGTCGTAGCCCCGCTCCGGTCCGTACCCCCTGAACGATGCCTTCACGCCCATCTCGTCTACAGCCTTGTGCATGGCCTCTATCACTGCGGGACACAAAGGTTGCGTCACATCGCCGATTCCAAGACTGATCACGCGTTGCCTGGGATGAGAAACCTTGAAAGCGTTCACTCTTTTTGCGATGTCCGCAAACAGATAATTCTCGGTTAATTTGAGGAAATGCTCGTTGACTAATGCCATATTTGTCTTACGGATTGCTTGATTAAGGGATGAGGAGATGTCGATGATGTGTTGATCAGACGGATGCTTTAGGGCGGCCAGGGGGCGTGGACGGACCTGTCTCTTCATCCGTCAGCATGTCGTTTACGCCGAGACTGATATCGCCTTCGAATACGAATTCGGCCGGTCCGGACAGAAAGACGTGCCCGCCCTTTGCATCCCAGTCGACGCCGAGCGTGCCTCCATCCATGTCGACCCGGCACTTCCGGCCGGTCCGACCGGTAGATGCGGCTGCGACGGCTGTGGCGCAAGCGCCGGTCCCACATGCCATGGTGATGCCGCTCCCACGCTCCCAGACTCTGGCGCGGATCCGGTCCGTGCCGACCACTTGCGCAAACTCGATGTTGCAGCGTTGCGGAAAGGCAGCGTCAAACTCCATCTCCCGGCCATAGCTCGCGATATCTATGTGCTCGACATCGTCCACGAACAGCACATAGTGAGGGTTGCCCATGGAGACGAAGAAGCCTCCCCCGAGCGCGACGGCCGCTGCCGGTGTGTTTTCCGTAAACTGCATCGGGTCTGTCAACCGAGGTTGGGACATGTCGACGGAGACGGCTTCCACCTTTCCGCCGGCAATCTTGAGAGACAGCGTCTTCACACCCGAGAGCGTCTCGAGGAGGATCTCCGTCTTGTCGGTCATGCCGTTTTCGTAGAGATACTTACCCACACAGCGGCTTGCATTACCGCACATCATGGCTTCCGATCCGTCGGCATTGAAGATGCGCATGGAATAATCGGCACCGCTGTTGTTGCTTGCCGGTCCGATGAGAACCAGCCCGTCGCTGCCGATCCCATAGTGTGGGCGACTCCAACTGATGCTGGCTTTAGCCGGATCAGGTATATCATATAATAAGGTGTTGACATATATGTAGTCATTACCTGCCCCGTGCATTTTGGTGAAGTGTATCTCGTTAGCCATTCTTTTTTACCTTGAATTGCTGTCCCAGCAGCCTTATTTCTTATCGACTGCAAATTTACATCGTTTTAACAAGATATCCAATAGCTTTGTTGCAAATTTATGTTGTATTTTCATTCAAATTCTAATTTGAAAGCATTTTTGGCACTTTATCTTCCAAATCGTAAGATCTTCCACTGCCGTATGATCAATTTGAAACTTTAAAAAAATAAATTTTATCAAAGTGCTATATTTGCATTTAATTTAATGACACATTGTTTTAATTTTGCAGGATCAATATTACAAAGTGACTCGTGTCTGGTATTAATTAATAAAATGAGGTAACAATGAAGAAGATTGAAGCAATTATTCGCAAGACGAGGTTTGAAGACGTGAAGGAAGCGTTGCTTGCCGCCGACATCGAATGGTTCTCCTATTATGAGGTGAGAGGTGAGGGGAAGATGCGGCAGGCACGCATGTATCGCGGCGTCCTGTATGACACGAGCAGCATTGAGCGCATGCTGCTGAACATTGTTGTGAGAGACAAGAATGTCGAGCGTACGATCTCTGCGATTGAGACCGCCGCCCGGACAGGTGAGATCGGTGACGGAAGAATCTTCGTCATACCCGTCGACGACACCGTCCGCATCCGCACGGGTGAGCGGGGAGACATCGCATTGTACAACGCAGAGCAGGAGAAATAGAGAGAAAGAAGCTAAACAAGACACACATTAAATTGTAAGAGAGATGACAACACATGATTTAGCAATATCCATTGACACGGTATGGATGCTTTTGGCTGCCATGCTGGTGTTTTTCATGCAGCCTGGTTTCGCGCTTTGCGAGGCCGGTTTCACGCGCAGTAAGAATACAGCCAACATTCTGTTCAAGAACTTTGTCGATTTCATGATCGGTTCGCTGCTGTTCTGGTTTGTCGGTTTCGGTTTCATGTTCGGTTCTGACGGTCTGGGCTTCGTGGGCATGCCCAACTTCGGCGATCTGTCTTTTTACAAGAGTGGGACAGGCCTTCCGACCGAGGGCTTCCTCATTTTCGAGACCGTCTTCTGTGCCACGAGTGCCACGATCGTCTCCGGCGCCATGGCCGAACGGACAAAGTTTTCCAAGTACTGCATATACAGTTTCTTCATATCCTTGCTCATTTACCCGATCGAAGGTCACTGGACCTGGGGTGGCGGATGGCTTTCGAGTGCCGATCCTGAAGGCTTCATGATGCGCATGTTCGGCGTTCCGTTCCACGACTTTGCCGGTAGCGCCGTGGTGCATTCCGTCGGCGGCGTGCTCGCATTGGTGGGGGCGCTGGCGCTCGGCCCCCGTATAGGCAAGTATGACGGTAGCGGCAAGAGCCGCGCCATACCCGGTCACAACCTGACATTGGCATCCTTGGGCGTATTCATATTATGGTTCGGCTGGTTCGGTTTCAATCCCGGATCACAGCTGTCAGCCAGTGGCGAGGCGAACAGAACAGCCATTTCACACGTCTTCATGACCACCAACTTGGCTGCGGTTGCCGGCGGACTGGCCACGATGTTCATCACCTGGTTCAAATATGGCAAACCTTCGTTCTCGCTGACCCTGAATGGAGTCCTCGCGGGACTGGTCGGCATCACGGCCGGCTGCGACCAGGTGAGCCTTGCGGGTGCTGTCGCCATCGGTGCCATCTGCGGTGTGCTGCTGCCTTACAGCATTGAGTTCATCGACCAAAGGCTGCATATCGACGATCCCGTCGGTGCCAGTTCGGTCCACGGCGTGTGCGGTATTGCAGGAACGTTGATGACCGGCTTGTTCTCCGTTTCGAGCGGTTTCTTCTACGGTCACGGCTTCGGTTTCCTCGGCGCACAGTGTCTCGGCATTCTCTGCATCGACGGTTGGGCCATCACTTGCGGCATCCTTCTCTTCTACGGCATCAAGAAGACGGTCGGCCTGCGTGTTGACAAGCGCATCGAGGAGGAAGGCCTTGATATCTATGAACATGGCGAGAGCTGTTACAACTAAAACGGCATGACGACGGGAAGAAGATCGTTTTTGACGGGGACAGCGGCTGTCCGGATGACGGCTGCCCCCCTTCTGTCCCGGTCTCATGACAGCATATTCATCTAAATATATCACTATGTGTGGAATCGTATCTATCTTCAACATTCAGGAGCAGACTCCTGAACTGCGCAAGAAAGCTCTCCGGATGAGTCAGAAAATCCGTCACCGCGGTCCCGACTGGAGCGGGATCTACGCCGGAGGAAGCGCCATCCTCGCTCACGAACGACTGAGCATCGTCGACCCCGAATCAGGCAAGCAGCCCCTGCTGGCCCCTGACAAGAAACAGATCTTGGCCGTCAACGGCGAGATCTACAACCATCAGGGCATCCGGGAAGCGTTTGCCGACAGCTACGCCTTCTCGACCCGGTCCGACTGCGAGGTCATTCTCGCTCTCTATCGGAGCCTGTCACTCACCCCGTCAGTCAGTCTCGAGGAAGGCTGCCGCCGCATCGAGGGCATGCTCAACCGCCTCTCCGGCATCTTCGCCTTTGCGCTCTACGATGCCGAGCGGGATGAGTTTCTCGTCGCGCGTGATCCCATCGGCGTGATTCCCCTTTACATCGGGTCCGACAACAAGGGGCTGATCTATGTGGCGAGCGAGCTCAAAGCCCTTGAAGGACAGTGTGACCGCTATGAGCCCTTCTTGCCCGGGCACTACTATTGGAGCCGATCCGGCAGGATGAAACCTTACTATGAGATCGGTCGCGAAGGCGATCCGGAGGTGGCCCGGCTCAGCTATGCCGACAGCGTGCAGGCCGTGCGCTGCTCGCTGATGGAGGCCGTGAAGCGCCAGCTGATGAGCGATGTGCCCTACGGCGTGCTCCTCTCGGGCGGCCTCGACTCCAGTGTGATCTCGGCGATTGCCGAACGTTATTCGCAGCGACGGATCGAGAACGGCGGCGAGACCCGTGCCTACTGGCCGCGCCTCCATTCGTTTGCCGTCGGTCTGAAGGACGCCCCGGACCTGCAGAAGGCCCGTTTGGTGGCCGAACACATCGGTACGGTCCACCATGAGATCAACTATACCATCCAGGAAGGGCTCGACGCGCTGCGCGATGTGGTCTATTTCACCGAGACCTACGACGTGACCACGATCCGCGCCAGCACCCCCATGTATCTCCTCGCGCGCGTGATCAAGTCGATGGGCATCAAGATGGTGCTCTCCGGAGAGGGCGCCGACGAGGTCTTCGGCGGCTATCTCTACTTCCACAAGGCCCCCTCCGCACAGGAGTTCCACGAAGAGACCATCCGCAAGATGAAGAAACTCTACCTCTATGACTGCCTCCGAGCCAACAAGAGTCTGGCCGCCTGGGGTGTGGAGGGTCGCGTGCCGTTCCTCGACCGTGAGTTCCTTGACGTGGCGATGAATCTCAATCCGGCCTATAAGATGTGCCCCGGTCAGACCATTGAGAAGCGCATTGTCCGCGAGGCATTTGCCGACTTGCTGCCCAAGGAGGTAGCCTGGCGGCAGAAAGAGCAGTTCAGTGACGGCGTCGGATACAACTGGATCGACACGCTGAAGCAGATTACGGCCAGCGCGGTAAGCGATGAACAGATGGCGAAAGCTGCCGAACGCTTCCCCATCAACCCGCCCCAGAACAAGGAGGAGTATTACTACCGGTCGCTGTTTGCCGAATGTTTCCCCTCCGACAGTGCTGCCCGCACCGTCCCCTCGGTGCCGAGCGTGGCCTGCAGCACCGCCGAGGCATTGGCATGGGACGCGTCCTTCAACGGCCTCAACGATCCCAGCGGACGCGCCGTGGCAGGCGTACACGAGCAGGCCTATAAGCCGCGCCGATAGCCGCGCGTGCCATGACGCATGCGAAGAGCCTCTTTCCGGACCTGCCGGAGGGAGGCTCTTTGAGTCAGGACGGACTGCTCAAGCCGGATGGATGCGGCAGAAACAGGATGCGACCGACCATCGGAAGACTGGCTTCCGCATTGGCTCTGTCGGATCGAAGACCGATGACGGAGAGGGCGTTTTGGCAATTTTCAAAAATCATTGATTATCAGCGCATTACACACATCCATTTTCCACCCTGCGCGGAGCTATGCTTTCGGCCGCCAAAAGCTATGCTCCGGGCGGCCCATATGATAGCTCTTGATGGCCGAAAGCATAGCTCCGCGCCGGGCATAGAATAGCTATCGTTTTCGGGGATGATTTTTGTGGTGTTTGGAGAGCTGACGGGAGGACTAAAAATATGCGGTATTCTGAATGACGGATGATGAGATGTTGCATGACGAAATCGCATCAACGACATGCCGAGGCGGGCCTTTTGCCCCTCCGCAAAGATCAATATCATTGTTCGATCATCACCTCGTCGCCGTAGGGGCGGATAAGGGATGCCGTGCGCAGCTGGGTGTCTTGTCCATTGCGGACGGGCACAAGGCCCGCCCCTGCACTTCCTTATGGAATAAACAAAACTGCAAGCCTCGCCCGCTGTCAGTCGTCTATTGTCCCAAGAACAGCTTCACCTCCCGGGCCACCTTGCGCCCGCTGGCCATCGCGCGAACCACGAGCGAGGCACCTTGGGCAGCGTCACCGGCCACGAAGACATTGGCTGGCAGTGCCGGCAGTTTCGGCTTCAGGAATCCCATGGCAAGCAGCACCATGTCGGCCTTGATCACTTCGGGCTTGCCGACCGGCACCATCAGCGGGCGCCCACCGTCGGGATTCGGCTTCCAGTCGATCTCCTGCACCTTCACGCCGGTCAGTTTGCCATCCTTTCCGATAAACTCTAAGGAGTTGATATTCCATCTCCGGGTGCAGCCTTCCTCATGACTGGAGGTTGTCTTCAACGTCCGCGGCCACGCCGGCCACGGGTTTTGAGGGTCGTCGGGGCCCACTGGGGGCTTCGGCATGATCTCTATTTGCGTCACGCTTCGGCATCCTTGGCGGTGCGCGGTACCGATGCAGTCACTGCCGGTGTCGCCTCCGCCGATCACGAGCACATCCTTCCCTTTCGCGTTGACAAGCTCGTCGCGCCTGAACTCCATGCCTGCGAGCACCTGATTCTGCTGTGCGAGCATGTCGAGCGCGAAGTATACGCCCTTCAGATCACGTCCGGGGATCGCCAGGTCGCGTGCCGTGGGCGTACCGGTGGCCACGACATAGGCGTCAAAACCGCCGGGCAGCTGCTCAAGATTGATCTCCGTGTTGTAGCGGAAGGTGATGCCTTCCTGTTCGAGCAGGTCCATTCGGCGGTCGATGACCGACTTGTTGAGCTTGAAATTGGGGATCCCGTAGCGCAGCAGACCACCCGCCTGCTCCCGCCGGTCATAGACGGTGACGGCGAACCCCATCTGGTTCAGCTGGTTCGCAGCAACGAGTCCGGCTGGCCCAGAGCCGATGACGGCCACCGATTTGCCATTTCTTGTCGGCACATTTACCTTCACATAGTTTTCCTCAAACGCATGTTCGGTCACCGCGGCCTCGTCTTCGCGGTTCGTGGTCGGCTCATGTTCCATCAGGTTGAGCACGCAGGCCTTCTCGCAGAGGGCTGGGCAGACGCGTCCTGTGAACTCGGGAAAATCGTCCGTAGCGTTCAACAACCGGTAAGCCAGTTCCCAGTCGCCCCGGCTGACGGCATCGTTCCACTCGGGCGGTTTGTTGCCCAATGGGCAGGCCCAGTGACAGAACGGCACGCCGCAGTCCATGCAACGGGAGGCCTGCAGTCGCCGGTCGTTGGTGTTCAAGGTTTGTTCCACTTCGCCGAAGTCATGGATTCGGTCGTTGACAGGCCTGTATCCGGCCTCTTTTCTTCCTATTGTGAGGAATGCTTTTGGATTTCCCATATTGTCTGACGTAATAATCTGAAAACGTAAAAAGGTAAACGGATCGGGCGCACCTTTGTGATCCCTGCCGGTCGGGACATGGATCCGACGCCCGGAAAGTTGTAAGATGAGACGGCAAAACGGTAAACGGACCGGATGCTCCGTGCTGCTCTCAGCTTGCCGGATCAAGGGTCCGAGGCTGTGTCGAAGCCGTTTTACCCTTTTGCCTTTTCACCTTTCTGCCCTTTAATAGTCCCTTTGCATGTCTGCGATCTTCTGCTGCAGCTTCCTGACCTGCTCCTCCTGCAGCACGCGCTTATATTCGATCGGCACCACTTGGATGAAGTCATCGATGTAGTGATTCCAGTTGTCGAGCATGCTCAGGGCGAGTTTCGAACCCGTGTAGAGATAGTGCTGGCGGATCAGTTCGTGCAGTTCCTTCTGATAGGAAGCCTCTTCCACAAGGTTGATTTCCACCATGTCCATGTTGCAGAAGTAGTCGAAGTTGTGCCGACGGTCCCACACATAAGCTACGCCACCGCTCATTCCGGCGGCGAAGTTGCGTCCGGTCTCGCCGAGAACCACCACGCGTCCGCCCGTCATATACTCGCAGCAATGGTCGCCCGCGCCCTCGATGACGGCTACGGCTCCGGAGTTTCGCACACCGAAGCGCTCCCCCACCTTGCCGTTGATGTAGAGTTCGCCGCCCGTGGCGCCATAAAGTCCCGTGTTGCCGGCTATGATGTTGTCCTCCGCCGCGAAGTTGCTGCGGATCGGAGGCAATATGCTGATGCGCCCTCCACTAAGTCCTTTGGCAAAGTAATCATTCGTTTCGCCCTCCAACTTGAAGTCTACGCCCTTGACAAGGAATGCTCCGAAGCTCTGTCCGGCAGATCCTTTGAACTTCACATTGATGGTCTTGTCGGGCAAGGCTTCTGCTCCGTATCTTTCAGCGATCGTTCCCGAGAGCATCGCACCGACTGCACGGTCCGTGTTCTTGATCGCAAAGTCGAGGTTGACCTCCTCCTTTTGCTCGATCGCATGTTGTGCGCCGCGGATGATCTGCAGGTCCAAGACGCTGGCAAGATCATGGATCTGCGACGTCATATGATAGAGCGCGCTGCCGTTGTCCTCCCGGTAGAGCAGTCGGCTGAAGTCGAGTTGGCTTGTCTTGGAAGCCAGGTCGCCGGCCGACTTCATGCCTCCGTCAGCGTCTTTGCGTGTCAGCAGCTCCGTGTGACCGACGATGTCTTCGAGCCGTGTGTAGCCCATCGCAGCCAGATATTCCCGCACTTCCTGCGCCACAAACGTGAAGTAGTTGACCAGGAATTCATATTTTCCACGGAAATGTGCACGCAGTCGCGGATCTTGCGTAGCCACACCCATCGGGCAGGTGTTCATATTGCACTTCCGCATCATCACGCATCCGAGCACAATCAATGCCGCCGTACCGAAGCCAAATTCCTCTGCGCCGAGGCAAGCCATAGTTATGACGTCCCGGCCGGTCTTCAGCTGTCCGTCCACTTGCAGTCGGACCTGACCCCGAAGACCATTTTTGACCAATGTCTGCTGCGTCTCCGAGAGACCTATTTCGGGCGAGATGCCGGCAAAGCGCATGCTTGAAGCCGGACTGGCCCCCGTTCCTCCCTCAGCCCCGGATATCACGATGAGGTCCGCCTTGGCTTTGGCGACACCGGCGGCGATGGTTCCCACGCCGCTCTCAGCGACTAATTTGACGCTGATCGTGGCCTTCGGGTTGACGTTCTTGAGGTCAAATATGAGCTGCGCAAGGTCTTCTATCGAGTAGATATCATGATGCGGGGGCGGCGAGATGAGGCTGATGCCCGGGATGGAATGACGGGTCTTGGCGATCACTTCATTCACCTTGAAGCCCGGGAGCTGTCCTCCCTCACCCGGCTTGGCACCTTGCGCCACCTTGATCTGTATCTCCTCGGCATTAACGAGATATTCTGTTGTCACGCCGAAACGTCCGCTTGCCACCTGCTTAGTCTTGCTCGAGAGCGAGATGCCGTCCACTTTGGCGTGGAAACGCTCACTGTCTTCCCCACCCTCACCGGTGTTGCTTCGTCCGCCGAGTTTGTTCATGGCCAAGGCAATCGCTTCGTGCGCCTCCTTCGAAAGTGCCCCAAACGACATGGCCCCGGTGACAAAGTGCCGCACGATCGACTCCACCGGCTCCACCTTATCTATAGAAATAGGATTGCGCTTGAAGTCGAAGAAGTCGCGGAGGAATATCGGACGGTCCTTCTCATCAGCCAATCGGCTGAATTGCTTGAACTTCGCGTAGTTGCCAGTACGTGTGGCATCTTGAAGCGTAGCGATCGTTTCCGGGTTCCAGGCATGCCGGATGCCGTCCTTGCGCCAGTGGAACTGACCTTGGTTAGGCAGAAAACCACGTTGCTCTACGGTGTCACCGAACGCTTCGTTGTGGAAACGCACCGCATCTCGGGCTATCGTCTCCAATCCGATGCCGCCGACAGTGGAGGTCTCGGAACCGAAATATGTGCGCAACAGAGATTCCGAAAGGCCGACGCTCTCGAAGATCTTCGCGCCCCGGTAGCTGCGTATGGTCGATATTCCCATCTTGGCCATGATCTTGAAAAGCCCCTTCTTGACCGCCTTGATGTAGTTGGCCTCCGCGGTGGGATAGTCTTCCTGTATCTTCTGATGGCGCACGAGGTCGTCGAGGATGGCGTAGGTGAGATAGGGACAGAGGGCTGATGCGCCGTAACCGAGCAATAAGGCGGCGTGCATGACCTCGCGTATCTCGCCGCTTTCGACGATCAGTGCGGTCTGCACACGCTTGCCCACGCTGATCAGGTAATGGTGTACGGCACTCACAGCGAGCAGGGACGGGATGGGCGCATGGGCAGCGTCAATGTCGCGGTCGCTCAGAATGATGTAGTTATAGCCCTCATCCACGCTCTTCTCCGCATCATGGCAGAGCTTGTCCAAGGCCGTGCGCAGGTGCTCGCCCGCGTTTCCGGCGATCTCGAAGAGCATGGGCAGCTTCACCGTATTGAATCCCTTGTAGCGGATGTTGCACAGGATGTCGAGCTGGATGTTGGTCAGTACGGGATGCGGAAGCCGCACCATCTTGCAGTTGGTCTCGTTTGGGTTGAGAATTCCGGACCCTACCCGGCCTACGTATTCACTCAGACTCATCACCAAGTTCTCACGGATGGAGTCGATGGCAGGGTTGGTTACCTGGGCGAACTGCTGCCGGAAGTAGTTGAAGAAGATCTGCGGCCGATCGCTGAGGACGGCCAACGGCGTGTCGTTACCCATCGAGGCGGTGGGCTCCTGACCGTTCGTACACATCGGAATGATCGTGTTCTCAATGTCCTCCTGCCCGAAACCGAACTCCGTCTCTTTCCGTATGAGCTGGCCAACCCTGTTGTCCACCTTGCGTCCACTGTGTATTTTCTCTAACTGAATGCGGTTAGTGCTCAGCCATTGCCTATAGGGATGGGCGGCCGCAAGACGTTCCTTGATCTCCCCGTCATAGTAGATCTTCCCCTCCTGGGTATCTATGAGCAGTATCTTTCCAGGCTGCAGACGCCCCTTTTCAGCGATTTCCTGCGGATCGAAGTCCATTACGCCGACCTCAGAGGCCACAACCATCATGTCGTTCTTGGTGATCGTGTAGCGCGCAGGGCGCAAACCGTTGCGGTCGAGCATTCCTCCGGCGTATCGTCCGTCGCTGAACAGCAGAGCCGCAGGGCCGTCCCAGGGTTCCATAAGTATGGAGTGGTACTCGTAGAAGGCTTTCAAGTCTTCCGAAATGGGATTCTTATCGTTGAAGCTTTCAGGTATCATGACCGCCATGGCGTGCGGTAAGGAGAGCCCACTCATGACAAAGAACTCGAACACATTATCCAGACTGGCCGAGTCGCTCATGTCTGGCTGCACGATGGGTGACAGCTCCCGGATGTCGCCAAGCGCTTCCGACGAGAGCACGGACTCACGTGCCTTCATCCAACCCCGGTTTCCTCGGATCGTGTTAATCTCCCCGTTGTGGCACAAAAGGCGGAAAGGCTGGGCCAGACTCCATGTGGGGAACGTATTCGTAGAGAACCTGCTGTGGACCAAGGCCAGTCCGCTCGTGAAGTAATTGTTGGTCAGATCAGGGAAGTATTGGCGCAACTGCAGGCTCGAGAGCATACCTTTGTAGACGATGTTCCTACTTGACAGCGAGCAGATATAGAAGTCCCGGTCGCTGATACGGCGCTCGATCTTCTTGCGGATGATGTAGAGCGTCCGCTCAAAGACATCGACCTTGTCATCCGTCACGCCCGTGATGAAGATCTGTTTGATATCAGGCTCGGTCGCGAGTGCGGCTTCTCCAAGGCAGTCCGCATTGGTCGGCACCGTGCGCAGGTGCATCAACGTGAGCCCTTCGCGCTCTATCTCCTCGATGATTACAGAGAGTATGAGCTGCAGACGCTGACTGTCCTTGGGCAAGAAGACCAGTCCGGTGCCGTATTTTCCCTTTTCGGGGACTGGAATACCTTGCAGGAGGATGAACTCATGGGGTATCTGGAGCATGATTCCTGCACCGTCTCCCGTCTTGTTGTCAGCCCCCTCGGCTCCGCGATGGCGCATGTTTTCGAGCACGCGCAGTGCATTATCCACCAACGCGTGGCTTTTGTTGCCGTGGATGTTGACCACCATGCCCACTCCGCATGCATCATGTTCGTATGCTGCTTGATACAATCCCTTTTCCATTTAACCTTACATTTGATAAGTGAAATAATCCTATTTGCTATCAATTTGCTTGCAAAATTACACGTTTTATATCACTTTGAAAAGTACAAAGCCTTCTTTTGTGACAAAAATTTCACACATACAGGACTCATGTTTGTATATGATAAAATAAACGTAATTTTACTTTTGAATTGAAATTAATACCCACAGACTTCCTTACAAATTAATTTTTTGTAAAGAAAAGACAAACTATAAGGTTTCCGCTATATTTCTCTGTCCTTCCCTAATTGTCCGTACAGGGAAGGCAAAACTGCAAAAAAAACAATCCATTATTATCGTAGAGGCGGATCATTACAAATTGATGATCCGCCCCTACGATAATCATGTCTGTTTGGGAATATCCCTCCATCCTTCCGATGGGCCGGGTTAATTCACTTGATACGATAGACAGCAAACGTATGGGCATCCACATGGCATTCCAATGTGTTGCCTGTGACCGTGACATTGGCAGTTTGCGGCACTACGGCAGTCTTGTTCCGGAGCGTGTTGACGGCCTGCAGGTCATCGCTATGGAGTGTGGTCACGCTGCCGGCAGACAGCTTCTTCGCGCCGCGGAAGTTGAGGGAGACGTCCTGTGCAGCATCCGAAGCGTTGACGATCTTGACGATATAAGTCTTGCTCCCGGAATCCCAGACGGCCGAAGCGTATAGTCCCCCGCCGCCCGTGACAGGTTTGCCGTCCTCGGTGAGACGCAGCACATGAGTTCCGCGGTTGGTGCCATAGAGCATCTGCACATACCAGTTGACCGAGCGGACAGACTCCAAGTTGTCAAACCAGATGAGGTCCGGACGCCACTGCCAGCCCTCGACATGGGCGAAGAGGGGCGCATAGGTGGCCTGCCACACCACATCCGCGTTGCGCTCAAGACCGGTCATGAAGGCAGCCTCGCTCAATGCAGCCTCCCAACAGTTCATGGCCACGTCGGGCTGACTGCCCTTCCCCTTGACGTGGCTGGCATATTCGCCGGCGAAAACCTTAGGTCCCTGACGCGGGTAATCATCGTAACGGGCGGCATTGGAGAGAAACCACTTCGGTTCCATGTAATAATGTTCGTCGACCAGATCAACCTTGAGGCGGCGCATCTCACGCCATCCATAGTCGAAGCGGTCCCCACTTGCCGTCGGCCCAGCTGACCCGCAGATCTTGATGTCGGGGTATTTGGCGCGGATGGCTTTGACAAATTGCTCGAGCCGGGCTGGATAGACGGCCCCCCACTGCTCGTTTCCAATGCCCACTTGCTTGAGGTGGAACGGTTCGGGATGGCCCATCTCGGCGCGCAGGCCGCCCCATTTGGTGGTCACGGGACCATTGGCAAACTCGATCAGATCAAGCGCGTCGTCAATGTAGGGCTGCAGTTCGTCCAATCCGGCGTGCGCGTTCGGATCATCGTCACGATTCTGATACTGGCACGCCAGACCGCAGTTGAGGATCGGAAGCGGCTCTGCTCCGATCTTCTCGCTGAGCAGGAAATATTCATAGAAGCCCAATCCGCAGGTCTGATAGTAATTGGGATAGAGTCGGTGAGCGAACGTGTAGTTCCACCGGTTCTCGTTCAAGGGACGGTTTTCGACGGCCCCTACAGTGTTTTTCCACTGATAGCGGGTGGCCAAGTCGGTGCCTTCCACGATGCAACCGCCGGGGAATCGGAAGATGCCGGGATGCAAGTCGGCCAGATCCTTGACAAGATCGGCGCGCAGTCCGTGCCAGTTATCTCCCGGAAAGAGCGACACATGGTCCAAGTCGACACCGTCTCCGGGAAGGAGGAAGATGCGCAGTCGGCCGCGCTGACAAGTCTTTGGCGAGGTCAATGTGGCCGAATAGCGTTTCCAGCGGTTGGCTTCCACGACGATCGTATCGCGCGTCATCGGCACGTTGTCTTCTCCTACGAGCTCCACGCATATGCGGGCCCTCTTGCCCTCAAGCCGGTTCAGCCGGGCGTAGACCGAGAATTCGTAGGTCATTCCCTGCTTGAATCCCATGCCGAAAAAGCCGCTGTTCTCCACCCCGGTGCCCTTTTTGTGATGGGTGATGCCACGCAGTGTGACGTAATGAGGGTTGCGGTCGAAGGCGGGGCGGACGTCGCCGAGGGTCACATCGCCGAATGTTTGCCAGCCCATGAGCCGTTGCGGGAACTCGAAGGAGCGGTTTTCGACCATTTCGGCATAGAGTCCTCCGTCGGCCCCGAAGTTGATATCCTCGAAAAAGATGCCGTACATCGTGGGTTGGATCACGGCTCCCGGCTTCGCGTCAACGGTCAGATGGCGCTGCGCAAAAGTACTTGTGCTGAGGGCGATGCCCGCCAACAGGGTAATGGTTTTCATTGTCTTAATCATCTTTATCAGTCCTTTCTTTTTATCATTCGTATACCTTTTCATTCTCTCATCAGTCATTGCTCACCGGCAGGAAGGTCAACTTGAACGGCTGGACACCCGGATGCAGCAGCAGCTGAGGGGTCCCCGTCGTCGGCAGGGCATAGAACTCGCCGTTGCCGAGCAGCTGTACGCCCCTGCCGGAGCCATCGGTCTGCTTCCACCAACGGATGCCGCTGCGCAGCTCGTCCACGCTTGTAGCGATCATGTTGCCCGACTGTTCCCAGACGTAATAGTTGGTCCGGGTCAGCTGCGTGGGGAATGTGAAGTTCATTTGTTGGGGCTTCGACTCGGCGATTGTCAGCACGCCAGTGGGCAGGAGCTCGTAAGTCCACGTGAGATTACCCTCGTCCGTGGCGAAGACAGCGGTCACGCTGACGCCGCGCAACTTGTTGGGTTTAGTGGCATTGAGGCTCAGCAGTCGTGCCGGAAGATTCGGACGGACGGCACCCGCACGGTCTATGGCCTCCACACCTTGCAGCACATAGCGGCTGATCAGTCCCGTCTTCGTGTCGATCTGCAGGCTGTAGGCCTTGCCGTAGATCGTCATCACGCCCCGCTTATCAGTGTTCAACCGCGGCTTGCGTCTCGATCCGCGCCGCACGGCAGCTGCCTTCCCGAGCTGCAGGGCAGTGGGATAGCTGAACGGGCGTATGCAGCTCAGGTTGAGTGCGACGGTCTCCGGAGAGCCTTTACGACGGATGATCGTGCGCAGGAACAATTCTTTGTCAGCTGCAATGTTATCGGTCGTATAGGGCAGCGAGATCTCCACGGTCTGCCGGGGAGTCATTGTCAGTGAGGGAACGAGCCCTTTCTTGACCACCCGACCATCCGCCAGCAGCTCCCAAACCATCTCCGCGTCGGTCAGCGTCATCTCCGTTGATCCGTTCGTTACGGCAATCTTGCCAGTCTGGAGCTCCCTTCCAGCCACGGTGATGTCCTGGTTTGCATACCACGCAGCAATACCCGCGGCTGACAGCTGACGGTTTTCATCGACCAATTTGGCACCTTTGTTCATCGAGGTCACCCCGTTTGCCACGATCGCAAGACCGCTCCGGGTCGCTAATTTGGCGAAGAGCGGGTCAGAAGAGGCTTTGTTGAAGGTGACGGCATTGAAGTTCATCCGGCGCAGAAGACGGATATCCTCCAGCATTCTGGCCTCCGAGTCGATGAAACCTGTGGCAGGTTCAAGATCGTTACGGTCAGCGATGCGTGCCCGGACACCGTTGATGAGTCCGCCGGAGACACGCACCGGCTGTACCGGAGATGCCTGCCGCTGCCCCGGAGCAAGCCCATAGAGATAGCAGGGACTTGTGATTCCCGACTGCATCTGCGTGTCGCGGACCTTGTCATCCTGATCCCAGCGGGCCAGCTGGATGACATACAGATTGAACCCAGGCTTCAGATAGGGCGTGATGTTGAATTCTTTGGTGGCTGCATTCGGCTCTGTCTTGCCGATGAAGTTGCCGTTTATCCATACCGAAGCGGTCGCAGTGCAGTTGCCGAGATGCAGGATGGTCTCCCTGCCTTCGAAGAGTCCGATGTGCTTGATCCATCCCCGATAGGTCCCTACATAGTTTTTCGTACCGTGACGGGCACTCACCCGCCAGTGGGCAGGAACCTTCATCAACACCCACTGGGAGTCATCAAACGTGGCGGTCTCCACGCCTCGGGGAACCGAAGCGGCGTCGTCGGAAAGCAGGAACAGCCAGTTGTCATTGATGGACACGGTGTCCCCCTCTGCTGAAAACGATTGCAATGATGATAATGTCATCATTGCAATCAAGATGAACTTATACATTAATATATATAAAATTATTTCAAGGGTGTCAGTCGGAATACGAATTCCATGTCCTGATAAGGCAGACGGTGCTGCTTCAAGGGCCATGCGCCCCACGAAATGACACCACCTATGCCGAACTGAGCCTTGTCGAGGCACAGCTCCGTGTATTTGGAGCGAGGCACATCCGGACTGTGGCGCTGGTCTTTTTCGTCGCCGTCGTCGAGATCCGAGATGTTATAGTGGAGCGCACTCGCACTGAACAGCGTGTTCCGAGCCTGCACGCGGAATCCCCGTCCGGCAGCCGTCGTCTGCTCCCACCATCTCAGATCGCTCTTCGTACCGGTCTCCTGCGGGCGGATGTAGGGGTAAGCCTGCTCGTCGGCAGTCTGCTCATAGATGCCCACACGCTGTGAAGACTTGCGGTCGATGTAGTTTTCGATCGGTCCGCGGCCGTAATACCGGCTCCGGTCAGCATCGAACGGCAGGTCCATGACCATACCGAAACGGAAGAGATCGCTCACCTTCGCGCCCTCCGTGGCATCCATCCGCTCTGTCACGGTGACTGTTCCGTCAGGGCCGATCGTATACTCCAGCGTGAGCTTGGCCTGCACATCGGGCATGTTGTAGACAGCCTTGACATCGGCAAACTTATTCTTCACACCCAAGGGTTTGAATGTGGATGACGTCAAAGAGACAAGGTCCATCTTCGGCGAACGCCATGCCTTGAATTTCTTCTGGAGCTGTGCGCCCATGTCGTTGTCGGTCGGAGCCCGCCAGAAGTTGGGCCTCAGCGTGCCGCCTTCGGCAATCATCGAAGCGCCGTTGACATCATATCGCGTCATCAGGCCGGTTGTGCGGTCGAAACGAATGTCCAGTCCGTCAGCCGTGACCGTGATCTCCGGCGTGCCCTTCTTGTCGACGAGCTTGATCTTCCCCTTCGCGGCACCGCCGGCAGCCAATTCAGCAGCGGGCTTTGCTTCGCGCACGACGAGCTGCTCATAGGCCACTCTCTGCCCGGCGTCCATCAGCGGTTCGGCCGTCTTGAGCGTGAAGTCGAGGTTCAACATGATCTCTCCGTCGGCCGGAACCGTATAAGGCAGCGTCAGCTCCACGTTATGCTGGGGCTGGCAGACCAAGTCTTCGACGGTGCCATGCTGCACGGCCACACCGTCACGAAGCAGCGTCCACTTGAGCCGGTAGTTGCTCAAGTCGCGGAAGAAGTGCTCGTTCCGCACGCTGACACGTCCGCTTTTCAGGTCGACGGCCTTAGCCCAGACGTTCTGATATTGGTAAGCCACCTCATAGGCATGCGGATTGAGCTGTCGGTCGGGACCGAGGATGCCGTTGCAGTTGAAGTTGTTATCCGACGGGTCATACGTGTTATAGTCGCCGCCATAGGTGTAGACGATCTTGCGGAGTGTGGAATAGGGCGTCTGCTCATTGATCTTCAGGCTCATCGGGGTGACCGGATGCCGGTGCAAGGCCTGGTCTACGAAGTCCCAGATGTAGCCACCTTGGAATTTGGGATACTTGCGGATCAGGTCCCAGTATTCCTTCAAGCCACCGCTGGAGTTGCCCATCGTGTGATTGTATTCGCACAGGATGAGCGGCTTCGTCTGGCTTGGGTCGGCGGCATAGGCTTCACATTTGTCGTGGGGATAATACATCGGGCAGAATATATCCGAATTGGCTCCATGACCCGCACGCTCCCAGTGAATGGGGCGGCTGGGATCTTCGTTCCTGATCCATTGATAGGCCGCGGTGAAGTTGGGACCATCGACGGTCTCGTTGCCCATACTCCAGACGATGACGCAGGGATGATTGAACTGCATCTCCACATTGTGCTGGTTGCGCTCGAGGATCTGTTTGGCAAACAGAGGGGTCTTGGATATGGCATCCGCAGCATAGCCCAAGCCGTGGCTTTCTTGATTGGCCTCGGCCGTGACGTAGAGTCCGTACTCGTCGCAGAGGTCATACCATAGCGGATCATCAGGATAATGGCAGGTGCGAACGGCGTTGATGTTGAGCCGTTTCATGATTTTGATATCTTCGATCATGCGCTCCCGGCTGACCACATAGCCTCCGTCGGGGTCCATCTCGTGCCGGTTGGCACCTTTGATGAGCACAGGCTGGCCGTTGACAAGAAGCTGGGCGTTCTTGATTTCAACCTTTCGGAATCCCACTTTCTGCGGTATGACCTCGACGGTGTTGCCCTTCTGGTCCTTCACGGTGGTCAGCAGGGTGTAGAGGTAAGGCGTTTCGGCGGTCCACTTCTTCACGTTACGGAGCCGGAAGACAGCCACGCCGTTGCCGCGGTTCTTAAAGTCGGCCTTGCTGGTGAGCACGGTCACGCCGTTCTCATTGACCAGACGGTATTCCACGACGGGGTTTCCCTTGACTTCTGAGTATACGTTCAGCACGCCGTCCTCATAGTTATTCTCCAAGTCGGGCGTGAGGCGGATGTTGCTCATCTGCACTTTAGGGTTGCGCGTATATAGATATGAGTCGCGCGCAACGCCACTCAGACGCCAGAAATCTTGATCCTCACAGTAGGATCCGTCACTCCATCGGAATGTCTGGAATGCAAGCAGGTTCTCCCCGGGCTTCAGATAGCGGGTGATGTCAAACTCTGCGGCGACCTTGGAGTCTTCTGCATATCCGGCGAAATGGCCGTTCACATAAAGATAGATGCACGAGGTGACGGAACCGAAGTGGGCGATCACCTGCTGTCCCTGCCAGTTGGCGGGCACGTTGATCACACGTCTGTAGCTGCCTACGCTGTTGTGATCGATCGGCACTTCAGGCGGATTGTTCTTGAAATGGCCGCGCCAGGCGAAGCCGATGTTCAGATAGATCGGGTCGCCATAGCCGTTCAGCTCCCACATGCCGGGCACTTTGAGCGTCTTCCATGCCGTGTCATCCAAGTCGGGACGATAGAAATCGGTCGGCCGCTCATTGGCATTCGGCACCCACTTGAACTTCCAGTCGCCTTCCAACGAGAGATAGTTGGCCGAGGCTTTCGGGTCACCTTTCAGCGCCGCAGCTTCCGTTTCGTAGGCGAAATAGTTCGTATGGAGCTTCAGACGGTTGAGCTGATTGACCTGCATGTCATGCCATTCGGTGAACGTGGGTTGCAATTCCTGAACGACGGGTTTCGCTTTCGAGACGGCAAAAGCGATGCCGGGCAAAAGGGTCCAGGCAGCAATGAATAGGATTTTCTTCATGTCTGTATAGGATTTAGTTGATTTATTCTCACTTTGCAAATATACGAATAAAAACTGAATACTACACAACGAGGCCTGAAAAAAAATGGCCGACGGCCGAAAAAACGCGCCTCCTGCCACAACGATCTCAACTCGCTATGGATCAAGCACATACGAGTTGTCGGATGTAAAGAATTCGGATGCCCGGCGCGGAGCTATGCTCCGGGCGGCGCGGAGCTATCCTTTGGGGCGCCAAGAGCTATGCTCCGGGCGGTCCGGAGCATAGCTCTGCGCTGGCAACATGCCTGATCCGGACTGGAAAGACGATAAATGTCTGCAAATCAATCAATTACTGCACCGTGTCAAAAACGCTCATTTCCGGATGACGCACTGCGCAGGAAGGAAGAAGGCTGCGGCGGTTCAAAAAACTGAGAGATCTCCTTGCCGGTCTCGATAAAAAGCGGTTACTTTGCACAGAAAACGGGCGGTGCCGATCAGCAGTCCTCCACCCGCCGTCCCGTTATCATCAAATACACAAGATGGAAAATTCATATATCAAGCAGTTTCCTGACCTCATGGCAGGCAAGAAGATCATGTACGTTCACGGATTCCTTTCGTCCGCACAGAGCGGAACGGTGAAGATGCTCCGGCAACTGATGCCGCAGGCGACCGTGGTGGCCGAAGACATCCCCGTCCATCCGGCCGAAGGGATGGAACTCCTCAACCGTATGGCCGAACGGGAGCAGCCCGATCTGATCATCGGGACATCGATGGGCGGCATGTATACCGAGATGCTCTACGGCCATGACCGCATCCTCGTCAACCCCGCCTTTGAGATGGGCGCGACGATGAGCAGCATGACGGGCCGTCAGGAGTTTCAGAATCCGCGCCTCGACGGTGTGCAGGAGCTCATGGTGACCAAGTCGCTGATCAAGGAATATGCCGAGATCACGACCCACTGCTTCACGGGGATCAATGCCGAAGAGCAGCGTCGCGTCTTCGGACTCTTCGGCGATGCCGACCCCGTGGTCCATACCTTCGGCCTCTTCCACGCCCATTACCCCAACGCACTGCGGTTTCACGGCGAGCACAGACTGATCGACAAGGTGGCCGTCCACGACCTCGTGCCGGTCATCCGATGGATCGACGACCGCCAGAGCGGCCGCGAACGGCCCATCGTCTACATCGCTTTCAGCACGCTGCACGATGCCTACATGAAAGCCACCTCGAGCATGCACAAGGCCTATGAGATGCTGATCGAGCACTATAACGTCTATATCGTCGTCCCGGCGCTGTCCAATGACCACGCCGCCGTCACCGAGTCACAGGCGTGGGTGGAGCAATTCCTGAGCACGCCGGCATGGAACCGCGTCATCTGCTGCAATCAGAAGGCGCTGCTCTATGGCGATTATTTCATCGACGACGATCCCGACGACGCCTTCATGGGAACCACCTTGGCTTACGGCAGCGACGAGTTCAAGACCTGGGAAGAGATCATCACGTATTTCTCGAGGCTCGGGGGACAATGAAACAGCATGGTCAGGATTTCAGAAACCATGCCGTATTGACAATGGATTGTATGCAAACGGGAACAAGGCCCGTCCCTGCAACTCGTTGGAGGAGATACAGATATCCGACGGACTGATCGTGTCAGCACCGTCGGGAGTAACTGCTTGCCGGTATCAGTATTCCGTTTTCGTGGTGCTTTGGGCCCACATTTCAAAGGCCTTACGAGCCTCGTCGGGCAGCAGGATCTCCATTTGCTTGTTGCGATCCTGCGGTTTCAGCGCGATCTCCCGATAGATGAAATCGTCGTCGAAGCCGATGCGGGCGGCATCCTTGCGGTCATTCGCATAGTAGATGCGATCCAAGTGGGCCCAATAGATGGCGCCTAAGCACATCGGACAGGGTTCGCAGCTGGTGTAAATCTCACAGCCCTCCAAGGAGAACGTGCCTAAGAGACGGGTCGCTTTGCGTATGGCATTCACTTCGGCATGTGCCGTAGGGTCGTGGTCGAGGGTCACACTGTTGGCCGCTTCCGCAATCACTTCACCGTCGCGGGCTATCACAGCGCCAAACGGGCCGCCGCCTTTGCGGACGCTGTCTTCCGACAGTGCGATCGCCCTGCGCATCAATTCCTGTTTTGTCATGTTGTATCCGTTTTGTCCACAAAGGTAATAAAAAAAGGTGAGACTCCTCTCCCCACAGCATAAGAAAAGGCGCGTGGCGCAGGGATAGGCAAATAGTTGACGAATAATTTGCGGATTCTGACTAATCTTCCTATCTTTGTTCGGAACAAAAAACCACCGCAATGGAGACAATGGAATATGGTTTCAGCGAGACGCCTTTCGGCAAGATCATCGTCCTGAAGACTGCAAAAGGCGTTCGTGAACTGCAGTTTGCCGACGACGTAGACGGGCAGACGCTGCAGAAGACGATGGCCCGGGCGGGCCAGGGAGTCACGTTCAGACAGGACGATGACATGGCGCGCGGCGTCTGGACGGCATTCGCCGAGGGGCGGGAGGATCAGATCAGGCTCGACATGCAGGGCACGCCGTTCCAGCAGCGCGTATGGGCGGCACTCCGACATGTGGCCTCCGGCACGACCGTATCCTATTCGGAGCTGGCCCGGATGACGGATATGCCGCAGGCAGTGCGGTCAGTAGCCTCGGCTGTGGCACGCAACCCGATCGCCCTGCTCATCCCCTGCCATCGCGTGGTCCATCTGGATGGCTCCACCGGCGAATACCACTGGGGCCGCCATCGGAAACGTCAGCTGATCGAATGGGAACGGGATCGAGCAGCCGTCAAGCACATCTGAAAGCGCGGAACACATGTCAGACATCACAGCCAAAGAACTTTTTGACCGGGTAGCCGATATCCTCGACACGCAGGAATCAGCGCCGGAGCAGGTCAGCAGGAAGATGCACGAGACATTGGTGCTGGTCTGCCACGAGGGCACGAGCGGCACCAATCAGGCCTTCGGCAATCTTTTCGCCCAGGTGGACTTCCTCTGCAAGCGATTTCGCGTGCGCCTTCCGGACACCATCGCGATACAGAAGATGCGGCGCGACAGCAACGCCGCCATGCCCCTCGGTGCCATAGAGACGGGCTACAATCTGCGTGCGCTGGCCGTATTCATCGCAGCCGTCTTCGACACAAGCATCCCCCCGACGCTCGTCGGACGGCTTCCCGTCACGCCGCCCCCACCCCATCTCCCCGCCGCGGTCGACTTCCGCCTCATCCGCTGCATCGTCCGTGACTTCGACGGGCAGACGATCACGGCCCTCGTGGACCAGGAGTCCGGAGAGCAGATGATCAGGATCGACTATTCAGATCCCCGCTTCGACCATCTCAGGACGGTGCTCCGCAACGGCTGCCAGCTCAATCTGATCGACGCGCATCTGGCCGACAGGCAGTCGGAAGGCCTGCGCTTCGTGGTCCCCTCAATCATCGTCTACGAGCCCGACTTCCTCATTGACATCAGTGCCATAGCCCGCTGCTTCACCGACTACGGGCACCATCCCCTCGCCTACACCGTCAACCGTCTCTCGCCTGCAGCCACTTCGCAGGCCATCCTCATCGGTCATCTGGCCGGCATGGCATTGGATGACATCATCCATACGGCCTCCGACTACCACTGGGAAGACACGTTCCACAACAGCTTCCGCGACAAGTCGCTCGAATACTGTGCCTGCGAGGACCTCAATCAGAAGGAAGATTTCAAGGCCGCGGCGCTCCGCCAGACCGAGAACATCCGGCAGATCGTCGACGCACTGTTTGCCTCCGGCAGCGGCTATGACCGCAATAAGGCGATTCTCGAGCCCTCCTTCGTCTGCGAACAGTTGGGCATTCAGGGACGCGTGGACCTCATGACGACCGACATGCGACTGCTTGTGGAGCAGAAATCAGGTGCCAATTTCAGCATCGAATGCAATCGGCCGAACGCCTTCGGCAGCTTTCAGAAGGAGGATCATTATGTGCAGCTGCTGCTCTATTACGGCGTCTTGAGACAGAACTTCCATCTGCCCAGCAACCAGGTCGACATCCGTCTGCTCTACTCCAAATATCCCTTGCCGGGCGGTTTGGTCATAGTCAACTTCTATCGGGAGCTCTTCCGCGAGGCCATTCGCCTGCGCAACCTCATCGTGAGCCATGAGTTCCGCTTCGCGCAGGAAGGTTTCGGCCCCTTCATCAACCGCCTCTCACCCGAAGTGCTCAATGAAAAGCGGCTCACGTCGGCCTTCTTCTATCGATGGATAGAGCCCCGTCTCCGAGCCGTGACCGCCCCGATGCAAGCGCTGCAGGGCACCGAACGGGCCTACTTCAGCCGCATGATGACTTTCGTCTATCGTGAACAGCTGACGGGAAAGTTAGGCGCACAGGAACGCACAGGCAACTGCAGCGCCTACCTCTGGACCATGCCGCTCAGCGAAAAGCGCGAGACCGGAAACATCTATACGGGTCTCCGCATCGTCAGCAAGACGCAGAGCAACGGCTATAACGGCTATGACACGGTCACGCTGAGCGTTCCCGACCAGGGCGAAGACTTCCTTCCGAACTTCCGTATAGGCGATTCGATCTATCTCTACGCTTACGATGACCGTCACTGCCCGGATGCCCGGGCAGCCCTGCTCTATCGGGGCACCCTGACGGAGATCCACTCCGACCGGGTCACCGTCCATCTGAACGACGGCCAGCAGAATCCAGACCTCATCGCAGGTGACACGTTCGCCATCGAGCATGGTGCCTCCGACGCAGGCTTCACGCTGTCCGTACGTAGCCTGCACGATTTCATCACCGCACCCAAAGCACGACGCGACCTGCTCCTCGGATGCCGTCAGCCGCAGACAGACCGGTCGCTCCGCCTCACGACGAGCTATCATCCGGACTACGATCCTATTCTGCTGAAAGCCCTGCAGGCGCAGGATTACTTCCTCTTAGTGGGTCCGCCGGGCACGGGGAAGACCAGCATGGCCCTGCAATACATGGTCCGCGAGCATCTCGCGCGCACGGTCCGCCCTGACGAGGGACAGCTGCTGCTCATGGCTTACACCAACCGCGCCGTCGACGAGATATGCGGCATGCTCGAGGACAATGGCATCGACTACCTGCGACTGGGCAACGAATACACCTGCGACACCCTCTACCGGCACCGCCTGCTTGACCATGCGACTGAAGGAAAGCACCGGCTGGACGAGATCAGACGCTTCATCCACGACCAGCGGATCATTGTCGGCACGACGTCGACCCTGCAGAGCCGGTCCTACATCTTCCGCCTGAAGCATTTCCAGACGGCCATCGTCGATGAGGCAAGCCAGATCCTTGAGCCCGGACTGGTGGGTCTTTTGACACAGGTGGACAAGTTTATCCTCATCGGAGACCACAAGCAGCTGCCGGCCGTCGTGCAGCAGGACGCGAGCCAGAGCATCGTCGAGGAGCCGGAACTGCAGGCCATCGGCCTCACCGACTGCCGCAACTCGCTTTTCGAAAGGCTTATCCGGCAGGAACAAAAGGCCCGTCGCACCACGCACACAGGCATCCTCCGCAAGCAAGGCCGCATGCATCCCGACATCGCAGAATTTCCCAATCAGGCCTTCTATGCGGACGAACAGCTGGAGCCTGTGCCGCTTCCTCATCAGTTAGGCACGCACCTCCGCTACGATCTCCCGTCACTGGACGCACTCGACGAACTGCTGAAAGGTCACCGGATGGTCTTCATCCCATCACGCTTCAACAAGCGTCCGGATCTCTCGGACAAGGTGAACGCCGACGAGGCACGCATCGTCTGCACGCTGCTCCAGCGCATCCGCCGCTTCTACGGCGATCGTTTCGACCCGCAGAAGACCGTGGGCGTCATCGTCCCTTACCGCAACCAGATCGCCATGATCCGCAAGGAGGCCGAGCGGGCAGGTATTCCCGACCTCGCCAGCATCAGCATCGACACCGTGGAGCGCTATCAAGGATCGCAGCGGGATGTCATCATCTATTCGTTCACAGTGCAGAACCGCTACCAGCTTGACTTTCTGACAGCCAACTCATTCGAGGAGGCAGGCCGCATCATTGACCGCAAACTGAACGTAGCCATCACCCGTGCCCGTGAGCAACTCATCATGACCGGCAATGCGGAAGTGCTCTCCCACAACCTGATTTTCAGTCGTCTGATGGCTTTTGTTGAGACTCGCGGAGGTATGGCTGATCAAGGATAAAGGGCGAATTAACTTATTTTTAATATAAAAAAAAGGTGACATAGGGAAAAATCTCTACCTTTGTAGCGTTCAGGTGTGCTTGATGACGGGACGCCATCGGCCATTGACGGATGTACTATCCGCTGTCTGCAGACCTGGCAAAGAAGAATTTTAAGCTATCAACCCATCAATTTTTAAGATTATGAAGAAGCTTGTATTAATGACAGTAATTTTGCTCTCGTCAGTATCCATGTATGCCCAGCACCGGGTAGGTTCTATCACCCTGCAGCCCAAAGCGGGCTTGAACATAGCCGACATCACCTCTTCGGACGATGATATCCGCGTGGGCGCAGTCACGGGAGCAGAGTTTGAGTTCCAGTTGACAGACATTTTCAGCATCAGTGCGGGCACGCTTTACTCTCAACAGGGTGTGAAACACGCCAAGTTAGACTACCTGAACATACCTCTCTTGGCCAATGTGTACGTTGCTCCCGGCCTTGCGGTGAAATTAGGACTGCAACCTGCGTTCAACATTAATGACGATGACTACAACGGCGTGAACAGTGTCGACCTGTCTATTCCCGTTGGTCTATCTTACGAAATCAACAACTTCGTGCTCGACGCACGCTATAACTTCGGCGTAACGAAGATCATTGACAACTTCGACAGCAAGCACAGCGTGTTCCAGTTCACACTTGGCTACAAGATCAAGCTGAAATAAGCCAGGCGCAGAAGTCTGCTCCGGAAAAGCAATCCGCCAGTTCCTCACGTGAAGGAGCTGGCGGATTTTTCGTTGTAAAAGGCTCCGGGAGAGAGCCTTATCTGTTCAACTGGCGTTTCAGGAGTTCTGGAATCTCGCTGGTCTCACGCGCCACCGGGACTCCGACAGCTTCGAAAGCGGCGATCTTCTCGGCCGCACTGCCCGATCCGCTCGATATGATCGCTCCGGCATGACCCATCTGCTTGCCCGGAGGCGCCTGCCGTCCGGAGATGAAAACAGCCACGGGCTTGGTCACGTGTTCCTTGATGAAGCGGGCGGCGCGTTCCTCTGCATCGCCTCCGATCTCACCGATCATGGCGATGCTGTCAGTCTCGGGGTCGTCCTGGAACATCTGCAGCAGGTCCTCGAAATAAAGCCCTACAACCGGGTCACCGCCCACGCCGACAGCCGTGGACTGCCCCAAACCACCCAGGGTGAGATTGTTGACGACCTCATAAGTGAGCGTTCCGCTGCGGCTGATGACACCCGTTCCGCCCTTCTTGAATATGTTTGTGGGCATGATGCCTACCATGCTCTCCTCGGGGGAGATGAGGCCCGGGCAGTTGGGGCCGATAAGGCGGGCGCCCTTCATGCGGATATAGCGCTGGGCATAGACAGCATCCAGGACCGGCACTCCTTCCGTGATGCAGATGATGAGCTTGATGCCGCCGTCGGCAGCTTCCATCATGGCGTCCTTGGCAAAGGGTGCGGGGACGAAGATCACGGACGTGTTGGCACCCGTGGCCGCAACGGCATCCTTGACGGTATTGAACACGGGGATGCCTCCCACGTTCTGTCCGGCCTTGCCGGGGGATGTTCCTCCGACGACGGCAGTGCCGTAGTTCTTCATTTTGACGGCATGAAAACTGCCGTCACGACCAGTGATTCCCTGAACGATCAGTTTTGTATCTCGGTTGATTAATATACTCATTTGAATCGGATTTTAATGATAAACGGTTTACTTAATTGATATGCGGCGATCGCTGATCCTGACAGCCGGCACGGCGGATCAGGACGGGGGCGACAGCCGCCGGGGGCTATGCCAGGTCCCGGGCCAACGCGACGGCCTTGTGGCCGGCATCTGCCATGCTGGTTCCGACGGTGAACTGCGTACCCTCAAGGATGGCTCGGCCTTCCTTCTCGTTTGTTCCGGTGAGGCGGATGACGATGGGCACCTGCGTTTCAATGGTACGGAAGGCCTCGAGGAGTCCCTTTGCGACGTCGTCGCAACGCGTGATGCCGCCGAAGATGTTGATCAGCACGACCTTCACATGCTTGTCGCTGAGGAGCAGCTTCATGGCTTCGACGATCTTCACGGGATTGGAACTGCCTCCGATATCCAGGAAGTTGGCCGGCTCCCCGCCGTATAGCTTGATCATGTCCATGGTGGCCATGGCCAGTCCGGCGCCGTTGACCATGCAGCCGATGCTGCCTCCGAGGTTGACATAGCTGAATCCCTTGTCCTTGGCATCCTGCTCCTTGCGCTCGTCCTCGGTCGGTTCGAAGAGTTCGAAGACATCGGGATGGCGATAGAGTGCATTGTTGTCGAAGGTCATTTTGGCGTCAATGGCTTTGAGTTGTCCGTCTTTCGTGACCACGAGCGGGTTGATTTCCGCCAGCGAAGCGTCCTTCTCGACGAAGAGGCGGTAGAGATTCTTGAACACGGGAACGGCCTGCTTGACGAGCGCCATGTCGTCGAAGAGCTCGAAGGCGGCCTCGCGGGCCAAGTAATCCGTCATGCCCACGAGCGGGTCAATGACGATCTTGCGGATCTTCTCGGGCGTTTCGCGCGCCACTTGTTCGATGTCCATGCCTCCCTCACGGCTCAGCATGAGGAGCGGCGACTTGGACATGCGGTCGACGAGGATACTCACGTAGTACTCAGATGCGATGTCCACGGCCTCTCCGACCAAGATCCGGTCGACCTTGAAGCCCTTGATGTCCATCCCGAGGATCTGGGAGGCATATCGGCGCACTTCCTCTTCACCTGCGGCAACCTTCACGCCTCCGGCTTTCCCGCGGCCTCCGGTGTGAACCTGTGCCTTGACCACGGCTTTCGGAACGCCCAACTTCCGGTAGGCTTCCACAGCTTCGTCGGCCGTATGGCACAAGATGCTGTTGTCTACAGGTAATTTGTAACTTGCAAAAAAAGCTTTTGCCTGATATTCATGAACCTTCATAGTAATAAAATGATTTATAGAATGACTGCGCAAATATAAGGCTTTTCGGGAACAAAAAGAAGAAAAAGACGAAGAAATTTCAAAATTCCGCCGTCCACATCAGACACGGGCGCGGAATCTTCCACAATCCTCTGGCCTGACGGCTGTATACAG
>ONHE01000102.1 GCA_900317545.1 uncultured Prevotella sp.
ATGTATATACACGGACATTTCTACAATGAGCAGAACGAGCATATCGAGGTGCATATCCTCACGCTGGGCGACAGGACAACGGAGGTGGAGATCGGTGCCGACGGGAGCGGTCTTGACTGGACTGACGACCCCGTGGACATCACGAGCGAGGTCAGCGACACCTTCGACGTGCTGCTGCGGCATCAGGCAAGCGTGCGGCTGCTGACAAAGAACTTCGTGCCGGACTTCTTCTGTTCCTCGTGCCGGGACGCGGTAGTGAATATCTACCGTGAGGGCAAGTGCCTCTTCGCCGGCTTCGTGGAGCCACAGACCTACTCGCAGGGGTACAATGAGGAGCTGGACGAGATAGAGCTGAGCTGTATCGACGTGCTGACGGCGCTGCGCTATTTCAGCTATGGTAACATCGGGAAGCCCGGCCTGTCGTATGCCTCCGTCAAGATGGGGGCGAAGCAGCGTAATATTCTCGAAATCCTGATGGAGATACTGCAAGGCAGCTCTGTGACCGGTCTTGACATCTTAGAGGGGCGGAACCCGCATCTTTACTACGATGGCAGTAAGGCCGTCGACAGTTCGCCTGAAAATAAATATTCCGTATTCTGTCAGGTCTCCATCAGCGAGCTGCTGTTTCTCGGCAACGAGGAGGACGACGTGTGGCAGCAGGACACGGTTATAGAGGAGCTGCTGAAATATCTGAACCTGCACATTGTTCAGGACGGTCTCAGCTTCTATATATTTTCTTGGGAGAGCGTGAAGGGCGAGGCAGACATTTACTGGCGCGACATGGCGGGCGGCGATCGTCTGCCGTTGACCCGCCGGGCGGTGGACATATCGACGCAGAACGTAACGGGTACGGACACGACCATCAGCGTTGGTGAGGTATATAATCAGATCCTGCTGACGTGTGATGTGAAGGACGTGTCGAGTGTCATCGAGAGCCCGTTGGACGACGGACTGATCGGCTCTCCTTTTTCCGGAAAACAAAAGTATATGACAGAGTACAGTAGTGCTGGTGAGGGAGAACGTTCGCTTACCTCGTTTTTTAACATGATAAAGGGCAATACGACGGATTTTGAGGACGCTACAGTAACAACGTGGTTTTTGCAGGTCATGGACAACAAGCAGTGGACTTTCGGCGCGAAAGGAATGAATCTCGTTGGAGCCTTGAGCGCGAATGGAACGAACCAGCATGATATTCCGAATGCGCTTGCATCTGGCCCCGGTGCGGCGATTATCTCATTGGGGAAGGTGGAAGTGAAGGCGAAGACTGACGACAACAGCCCAATCTCCAAGGTCGACATGACCAACTATCTGTGCATCAGCGTGAACGGAAACGGAAAGGACGGAGAAAGTGAGGCCTGGCCTAACGCCGACGCGATCAGGTTGAATATCCCGTATGCCGTCTATAACGGCAATACGAGCGGCGGCGTGTTCAGCCCCTCGGACGATTACACGGTCAACTACATCGTGATCTCGGGCAGCGTCATACTCAATCCGCTGATGACGAAGACCGGAGACTACGCGGACCTGAAGGCTGCCGCAGACACCGGAGGAAACGCGATCAGCCCATTGGGGCCATGGTGGCACAAGACGGTGCCGTCTCGTGTGAACGGGAACCGATACTACACCCAGCAGTTCTTCAAGGCCGAGCGCCCGAATGTGGAGGCGGAATACGACGCGCACACCCAGTCCGGTTTCATTCCGTTCACGGAAACGGGGCCTCAGGAATACGAGTTCAGGTTCAGTGCCGTCGGCGAGAGCAGTGACACGGTGAGCAAGGTCGGGGTGCTGCAGTGCATGCTGATCGTCGGAAACAAATGTGTGGTGGAAAAGCTGCCGGGTGAGGATCTTGGGACAGGCGTTCCCGGGACGGGCAATGGTCAGGTCGGAGACTTTGTGTGGCGACCTTACAAGCCTATAGAACAGTGCTCAGACGAAGATGAATACTACCGGCAGAGTTTCTCGATAGGTTTTGATCCCAAGATCGGCGACAAGATTGTCGGGACGCGCTTTGACCTTCAGAACAACATCAGCTACACGATAGGTGTAGATGCCATGGGGACCGCCATCCCGATCCGGATGAGCGACCATGTGAGCGGTCGGGTGAAGTTTGTGATCCTCGGTCCTGTGAACACCTTGTGGGACCAGTACACCCGTCGTCACGGCACATTTTTCCGGCATACATCGTGGCAGAGCACCTCTGTGCCTCTCCTGTCCCATGTGAGCAGCATCATGATCAAGGAGATGGAGGTGAAGCTGTATTCAGACAATGGACAGATCAGCGGAGGTGCGACGGACAAGGACATAGTCTACATGAGTGACACGCGGGAGGATTTCGTGAATGCTAAGGATATAGGGTTCAGGATCAGCAGTGCACTGACGAGCGAGGAATGCAGCAGGCTCGGCGTGGCCAACACGGTGAAGCTCTCTGCACCTACGCATACGGCCACCGGTGACGGAGTGCTGACGATATACGATCACTGCCGCGGCGTACAGGCCAAGGCGGAGCAGCTGTATGTGGACAGCTACTACAAGGAATGTCACGCGCCGCGTATTCAGATGGTTCAGAACCTGTCGGACACGGATGGTGGCATCGTTGACCTGTTCGCTCATTATCGTCACCCTGCCTTTGGCAGGACGTTTTTCGTGCTGGGCATCAGCCGGAATTTGGAAGCGGGCAGCGCGGAGATGACACTGAAGGAAATTGAGTAGGGAGTAAGAAAAATGATAGACGTCAGGATATTTACAAAAGACAAGGTCAATAATGCGGGGAGCGCAGGCAGGAGTTTCCGTTCCGGATCTGCCTATGCCGATGTCTCCGCACGGATATCCGCCATCGAGGCCGCGCTGTCCGGTAAGGTGGACACGGCCTTCTGGGACCGGATTTTCCGAGCTCACGGAAGGGGCGAGGATTCGGACGGCAACATGGTTGCAAGGGATGTTGCACCAAACGATGTTGCGACGGAGATCACCGACATCGAATCCCTGGTCAGCCTGTGGACAACGGGCGGCATCACCGCGCTGGGGACCGGACCGGTCGGTACGGGCTCCAACGGCGGAACCGGCTCGCTTGGAAGCTTGTTGGTCAGCCTGAACGATTCGGGGCTATCGTTGCCTGCTGCGGGTGGTTACCTGCACTACAACGGCTCGGCGTGGGAGTGGACGGAGGGGGGCGGAGAATCCGTGGATCTCTCAAACTATCTGCAGAAAAGAACATACTTAGATGCGAACGGATTCTACAAGAATAATCACTATTACAGGCTTGAAGACGAGGGTGCGAACGTCACGATAGCTACCCGGACGTGGGTGAAGAATGAGTTGGGGAATACAGATCTGACGGATTACATTAAGAAGAACACGGTGGCAGAAGTAGATTCCCTGAAGAGAGGTGATTATTTTTATAATCTCCCTGTGGTGAAGGACAATGTGACGCTGGCGGACAGGGACTGGGTAAGCAGTCAGATTTCCGGTCTGGCGGACAGGGACTGGGTAAGCAGTCAGATTTCCGGTCTTGGGGCCGGAACTGTGACTTCGGTCGGCACGGTATCCAACGTTCCGGGGCTGACGCTGACCGGCGGCCCGATCACGGTAATGGGCACGGTGACGCTGGGACTGGCTGACGGATACGTGATCCCGACTTCCGGCCAATTAGACTCTATCTCTAAGGCAATATCGGATCAGGCCTCCATCATCAAGAGGCTGTCCTCGGAGATAGGCGCGGTCACCGGTGCGACCTGGTGGGGACAGCCCTTCGAATACGGACCCTTGGACGGAGATATGTACGACGTCGGCGGAATCAACATGTACGGAAGTATTTATTGCACTACGGAGAAGGATCAGCGATGGCTTATGTTCCGCCATTCGGGGGTAGGCAAGTCGGTTTATTACGGATTTGGCGGCGACCATGCAGCCATCGTATTCTCCCCGGATGACATCCCGTTCTACACGAACTTGAACGAACATATTCAGGCTTTTTACGTCAGCCCTAACGGGGACGTGGAGATCGGGCGTCAGGACCACTCGATCGGCCTTAAGATCGGCGACGGATACCTGACGTGGGACGAAGCGAACAAAGCCATTAAAGTGAGCTATAAGGACAATGCCGGAAATATGGGCGTGGCCTCGCTTTACGCCACTGGAGGAATATCCGCTTTAGGAATAGGGAGCACAAACGCGTCGGCCATAGACTTGACGTTCAGGAGCGTGACGGCAGGCGGTGTTGTCATTTCCGATCACAAGATATCCTGCAGTGGCTTGACGATAGACGGCGTAGACAGCGTGCTCAGTATTCAAAGCAATGGCGAAGTAAGCATTTCCGGGGGTGCAGGCGTTTCCATAAACGCAGGAGGCCCGGACAATTGTATAACCTTAAACAACAAAGTCGATTTCATGGGCGCGCTCTTTACCAAGGAAGGCACCCATCTCTACATTACGATTGACAACGTCAAGTACGAACTAAACAAAACGCAGGCATGAGCAACATTAATGGTAAAATACTATCACCGGTCTCGATTCGGGACGTGAAGGAGGTTTTAGGGGTACAATCGAACGATCTCTGCGCATTGTGGCTATCCGGACGCGTGAATCCGTGGTCGAAATACAAGCCTGTAAACAACACGGAATTGTTTTACACGCCGCAATGGAACGAGGGGGGGGCGCAGGATCCTGTGAATGACAAATGGAAGCAGGACGCGAACTGGTGGAAAGGCGTCGGCGACAACATGGGCCTGAACTGGCAGTTGGCGGAATCCAACTCGCTTGCAAACATCGCGAGCTATTACAACGGCGGGGAAAACAGATGGATGATAAACGTTCGGCGCGTCAGCGCGAAGTGCCATGCGCGGCTGTCGGACTTCGCGGGCTACAACCACTACGCTCCGCAGCCTGCGTCATCCTATACATACACGGAAGAGCTGTATATACCGAGTATCGGAAACTGGAGTGTGACCTGCGCGCCGCTTGTCGCAAATCCCAATGTAGTAGACCTGGCGGATCGAGATTACATCCGGATACCCGACCTTTCGGACGGAGCGTTCTCCCATTTCGGATTTGCGATCTGCTCGAAGTCCGGAAATGAATACACTCCTATTTGCTGGACTACGGCTATGGTTTTCTACGGCAAAGGACAGACTTTGCTGAAACGCGGTTCTACCTATTATATCGTACCGTTCTATTGCGACACAGACCTGTCTCAACCCTTGGACATGACCGGCGCGATCTTTGCAAACCGCTTCCATTCGTTGGACAATGCCAATTTTATAACGGTTCCCTATCTAAACATCGCAACCATGCACGTAAGCGAGACATCGACGATCAACAACAGGAAGTTCTGGACGGGGCTGGAGGCTATCCAAAGCCGTGGCCGTGTCTTCGCAACCGCGACGGTGAGTGCGAAGCGCACGCCGGACGGCACGCAATACACCGGCGGCCCGGTGTACAACCCGCAGGTATGGATCACGAAGACGTCTTTCGTTTACGGCAACAACCCGGACCAGGGCGATATTTTGGCGCAAGAATCATGGGACACGTTCGACATCAACGCGGGCGAGGAACGGAAATTCTACCTTAGCACCACACCGCCTGATGGAACGAGCTGCAAGGTGCTGTTTATCCTTAATGGACGCGTGGTCTCGCAGACATTGGTGATGGTTGGCGGATTCGCACAAACTTAACATTTTAACAACATAGAAGTCATGAAGATAGATTTCACAAAATTGAAGATCAAGGATTTGAAGGGCAACGAGCAGGTTATAGACGTCAAGGACGAACTTGCGAACCAGATCTACGTGTCCGGGCGCGGTATCGCGCAGCACGACCTCGCGCTGAAGATCTACAACGAAGAGGATTTGGACGACAAGGCGATCGAAACGCTGAAAGCGTATGTGAGCAACCTGTCTCCGATGATGATCGACGCGATCGGGAATGTAATAGGTAAGAAGTAAGGAGTAAGGGTTATCATCGTCACATCATCCTTGGTTCTAACTCACTTCTCCCCTCCCTTTTTGTGGGGGCAGGGGAGGATGGATTGATCCCTAACGGGGGAGGGATAGAAAAAGCCCCCGGCCTGTTAAAATAGTCGTCTCACTTACTATTAAACAATTAGGGTGTCCAGTTATATGTTTCTCGGAACATCTAACTGGACACCCTACATAGTAATCCATATTAAGGTATTTCTTCTCGTCTTTTCCACGCTCTATGCCCAGCAGTTTTTTTCAGCATGGGATCAAATTCATGCAGATAGCTGGTGAAATCCTGCTCAAACGTCTTGTCGTTATTGCAGATGCTCTGAAGCGTCTTGCCCTGCATCACGATATATTCGTTGTAGCCGCAATCACGATCTTTAAAAGCCTCCTTGAAGTCCTCCGGGTCATCCTTCACGGTCAGTCCTTCCTCTTCCTCCACGCACTTCATGGCATTGAGCATGCGTCCTTCGAGCATCGTCAGCGCGAAGAACGGCATCATGTAAGCAGGGAAATCACTCTGCTTCACACTGGCTGCCAGCAACAAGTCTGCTATTGCCCATATATCGCTCTCGTAGTGCATGATGTCACGAGGCTGAGACAGTAGGTTGTTCTGTTCTGTCATTTCCTTCATAGTTTTTGAGTACAAAGGCAGTCGAAAGTGGACGTTCCGCCTGCGGACCTCATCGCTGCGGACCTCATCGCTGCCGCCTCTCAGTTGTCCACCTCATAGGTCGTGCGCACGGTGATGCTGGCGATCTTTTCCTTGCTGCTTGTGTTGAACGTGCCGCCCCAGCTGTATTCCTCGTTGCTGTTGAGCCCGACGATTTGGAAGACGCCCATGGAAGAGGAGACCATGGCACCGATGTCGGCGTGGCTGCCCTTGGCGATGGTCTGCGCGCGCTCATAGGCATTGGCGCTGGCCTTGTTGAGCATTTCCATTTTGAGGTCGTTCAAGCGTGTGTAATAATACTGCGGCGCACTGGAACTGAAGTCGAGGCCTTCGTTATAGAGCTCGGCGATGTTCTTGTAGACGTCTTCGACGAGCGTCAGGTTGGTCGATCGCACGGTGAAAGTCTGCGTGACGGCGTAGCCGTCGTCGAGGGTGACATACTGCTGGGACTTGGCGTCATAGAACGACTTGGTCTGCGGGGTGATGTCCACGCTGTTGGCCGAAAGGCAGGAATCGGGTATGCCGTGTGCTTTCAGGTATCGGCGGAGCGTGGCCTGTGTGCGCTTGAATTCGTTGTAGGCGGCGGAGCGCAGTCCGTTTTTGGCGTTGAGCGTGATGTTCCAGACGATGAGATCACTTGTGATCTGTTTTTCGGCCATGCCCGTGACATTGATCTTGGGCTCACCTTCCCGGAAATTAGTAGCGCCGCGGGCCAGGAGCCAGGCACTGATGATAATGACGATTCCAGCAAAGAGTGCGAGGAGCATTTTAGACTTGTTCATAATCTTATGGTTTGTTTGGGTTGTTTCCGATGCGCTGCCGGTCACCTCCGCCTATATCTCTATCCGCCAGGTCTGTTTGCCTTGTCCGGACATTTCGACAGCCTCTGGCCAAAGCTTCCGGCAGGTTCTGCGACGGCATCCTTTTGCGGCAGGCCCGTCGGGTGATCCGCATTTGTCTGGACAAAGATATGAATTTTAATCTATACCGCAATGGATTGTGCCCCGGTTTTTGCCGTTCAGTGGCGGTGCCCGAATGACAGCTCTTGGCAGGAGCATGAAGGAGGGTGAGCCGGAGCTATCCTCTGGACGGCCCGGAGTTATCCTTTTGGTGCTCCGGAGCTATCCTCCGGACGGCCCGGAGTTATGCTCTGCGCGAGGCTGCTTGCGATGTTGACTCCGACACCGCTCTGATCCGGCCTCGGCAGGGCATTGAAGCGGGGAGGCGAGAGGTGGAACGGCGAAATAATGCGTCTAAAATTTTCCTGTTCCACGGAAAACCACTATTTTTGCAACACGTATGCTCCCGACGGCCTGCGCCGCAGAAGGGCATGCTGCGGAAGTCGATGTCGGCGGTGCCATCCGGGCATGTCCGTCGGACCGTCATGCCGCTTTGTCAAATCTATACATTATTATTCTATATTTCTTATGAGAACATTCAAGTTTGTCTTCACCGCCATGGCGCTCCTCATCAGCGGTGTCGCTTCAGCCCAAAAGGGCAGTCAGGTAACCTCCGATGAGCCGCGACAGCTGTCCGAAGGATGGAACATGGTCTATGTCCAGTTTGCACCCACGCGCGAGCAGTCTACCTATGAACTGGGTGGACAGACGCTGAAGGGCAATCTCAATCTGACGGGCCTCGCGGTTGGCTATGCACATGCTTTCGGCGTATCAAGTTCGATGCCGCTATTTGTGCAGGTAGGCGGCGAGCTGAAATACAGTTTCAACAAGAAGGATGACCACGGCGACTCTTTCGTCTCGTTGAAAGTTCCGGTGAGTCTCACCTATGACGTGCCGCTCACGGAGCGTTTTGACCTCCTTCCCTTTGCCGGAATCTATGGCCGCTACAATGTTTCGGGCACGACCAAAGATTCCAACGGCAACGACGTCAACCTGTTCGAGAAGCGGACAGACGAGGCCGGCGGTGTGACCTTCGAGCGCTTCCAGCTGGGCTGGCAGGCGGGTTGCAACCTGATTTACAAGCAGCGTTACATGATCGGAGCAAGCTACTCGCGCGACATCTCCAAGCTGGTCCAGACCACAGGCATCAAATATACCACCTTCGCTTTCAACATCTCCTTGGGCCTGCTCTTCTGACACCCGGGCGGAGATGACACTTCCGTCGGCGGCAGGCAATATATAGGCGCATCACCCGTTAGTATGTTGTTATGCAGTGGACTGACAGAATCCGCCAGGTCAAGATTTCATTGGTCGTTGCGGCCGTACTGATCGCCGTAGCCTCATTGGTTGTGTCCCACTTCCTCATCCGCGACCTCGAGAACGAGGAGCGCGGCCGCATGGAAGTCTGGGCCGAGGCTATGCGCACGCTCAGCACGGCCGACGGAAACACGGACCTGAACCTCGTGCTGAAAGTCATCAACGGCAACAACACCATCCCCGTCGTTGTCATGGATCCGCAAGGCCGGATCCAGACGTTCAGGAATGTGCCCGTCAGCGCAAAAACAGGGGCCGACAGCCTCCGCCACGTCGAGAAGGTGGCCCGGCAGATGAAGGCCGCCGGAAACAGCATACGCATCCTCATGAGTGACTCGGTGAAGAACGACTATATCGACGTGGTCTTCGACGAGTCGCTTATGCTCAAGCGGCTGTCATGGTATCCGTTCGTGCAGCTCGGGGTGGTGCTGACCTTCGTCGTCGTAGCCGTCTTCGCACTCCTCACCTCGAAACGTGCAGAGCAGAACAAGGTGTGGGTGGGCCTCTCCAAGGAAACCGCCCATCAGCTCGGAACACCCATCTCGAGCCTCATGGCCTGGACGGAAATCCTCCGCGAAACCTATCCCGATGACGACCTCATACCCGAGCTGGACAAGGATGTGAAGCGTCTGCAGCTCATAGCCGACCGCTTTTCCAAGATCGGATCGCTCCCCGCCCCCGTGCCTACAAGCCTCAACGAGGTGATGGACCATGTGATCGACTACATGGACCGCCGCACGTCGCGCTCCATCCGGATGGTCAAGAAGTTTCCGGAGCATGACGTCATCGTCAACCTGAATGCCTCCCTCTTCGAGTGGGTGATCGAAAACCTCTGCAAAAATGCCGTTGACGCTATGGGCGGGCAGGACGGCATGATCACCCTGCACGTCGAGGAGAACGCGACAAAGGCCGTCATCGACGTGATTGATACGGGAAAGGGCATCCCCAAGAAGGATCTCAGCAACATCTTCCGGCCAGGCTTCACGACCAAGAAACGCGGCTGGGGACTCGGCCTCTCCTTGGCCAAACGCATCGTGGAAGACTATCATCGGGGACGCATCTGGGTCAAAAAATCGGACCTCGGAAGCGGAACGACCTTCAGAATTGAACTTAAAAGATAGTTTTTTCTATTTTTGTTGGGCGTTTATCAGAAAATATTCGTAACTTTGCAACCCAAATGTGTAGTTTAGAGCCGTTTAAGATTGACTTGAAAGGTTTGGAACAAGGCCGGACGGCATTCGAGTTCCAACTCCATGACAGTTACTTTGAGGCCATCGAAGCGCCCAACGTAAGAAAGGGAGAACTGTGCGTCAGCCTGACCGTCTTCAGGACTGACAACTGTTTTGAACTCAACTTTCATACAGAGGGAAGCATACACATTCCATGCGATCTGTGCTTGGACGACATGGAACTGGCCATCGACACTGACAACAGGCTGGTGGCCCAGCTGGGCGAAGAATACTCGGAGCAAGATGAGCTGGTGACGGTTGACGAGAACGAAGGAATGCTCGACACCTCCTGGTTCATCTATGAATTTATCGAACTCGACATTCCTCTCAGGCATGTGCATGCACCTGGAAAATGCAACCCTGCCATGATGAAGGTTCTCGAAGAACATTCTGCCTCCCGAAGAGGTGCGGCGAATGAAGAGCAGCAGATAGATCCGCGATGGGCGGCACTTCAGAATTTAAAAATGAAAGATTAATAAAACTAAAAAATTATGGCACATCCTAAAAGAAGACAGTCGAAGACTCGTACACTCAAAAGAAGAACCCACGACAAGGCCGTGGTTCCTACATTGGCAGTTTGCCCTAACTGCGGGGCTTATTACGTATACCACACTGTTTGCCCAACATGCGGTTACTATCGTGGCAAGGTGGCTATCGTAAAGGAAGTAGCTGAATAATGAGCAAGATCAACGCGGTTATCACCGGCATTGGAGGCTATGTGCCCGACTACGTCCTCAGCAACGAGGAACTCTCGCGCATGGTCGATACCAGTGACGAGTGGATTACGACGCGTGTCGGCATCAAAGAACGCCGCATCCTGACCGAAGAAGGATTAGGGACAAGCTACATGGCACGCAAGGCTGCCAAGCAGCTCATCCAGAAGACAGGTGTCGATCCGGACACGATTGACGCGCTCATCGTAACCACGACAACACCTGACTATAAGTTCCCTTCCACCGCTTCGATCGTGTTGGGAAAACTCGGACTGAAGAACGCATTCGCCTTCGACCTCGAAGCTGCGTGCTGTGGGTTCATCTATACCCTTAGCATTGCTGCTTCCATGATAGAGAGCGGGCGCTTCAAGAAGATCATTATCATCGGAGCAGACAAGATGTCTTCCTTGGTCGACTATCAGGACCGGCAGACCTGTGTGCTCTTCGGCGACGGCGCGGGAGCCGTCCTTCTCGAGGCTACAGAAGAAGAGGGCGTCGGCTTGCAGGATACTTACCTGCGCACGGATGGCAAGGGACTTCCGTTCCTTCACCTCAAGGCCGGGGGCAGCGTCTGCCCTGCGTCACATTTTACCGTGGACCATCGGCTCCACTACCTCTATCAGGAGGGACGCTCGGTGTTCCGCTACGCCGTGACAGACATGAGCAATGACGTCGCCGAAGTGATGAAGCGCAACGGACTGACGAGCGGAGATGTCGACTGGGTCGTGCCCCATGAGGCCAACCTGCGCATCATCGAGGCAGTCGCCAAGCGTGTCGAAATAGACATGGACCATGTGGCCGTCAACATCGAACACTACGGGAACACCAGTGCTGCGACGATCCCTCTCGCGCTCTGGGACTATGAACGCAGGCTGAAAAAAGGCGACAACGTGATCTTCACGGCCTTCGGGGCAGGCTTCGTCCATGGCGCTTCCTATTACAAGTGGGCCTATGACGGAGCGGCTGCAACGGCAGGCAAATAGCACTCTGACTATAACTCTACGGAAAACGCATCCTTCTCAAGCCCTTTGAAAAGAATGCGTTTTTCGGTTTAACGATATAAGTATATGCACAAGGCAGGATTTGTAAACATTGTGGGAAATCCGAATGTCGGCAAGTCGACATTGATGAACCAGCTCGTCGGTGAACGCATCAGCATCGCAACCTTCAAGGCGCAGACTACCCGACATCGCATCATGGGCATCGTCAACACGGATGACATGCAGATCGTCTTCTCTGATACGCCCGGCGTATTGAAGCCCAACTACAGGATGCAGGAAATGATGCTTGCCTTTTCCGAGTCGGCTTTGGCCGATGCAGACATCCTCCTCTATGTCACTGACGTCGTGGAGAATCCGGAAAAGAATTTGGATTTCTTGGAAAAAGTGCGCAAGATGACCATCCCTGTCCTGCTGCTGATCAACAAGATTGATGAGAGCGACCAGCAGACTTTGGGCAACTTGGTCGAACGATGGCATGAACTGCTGCCCAATGCGGAGATCCTTCCGCTGTCGGCAAAGAACAAGTTCGGCGTCGACATGCTCATGAAGCGTATCCGGGAACTGCTCCCCGTGAGTCCCGCCTACTTCGGAAAGGACCAGCTGACCGATAAGCCGGCCCGATTCTTCGTGTCGGAAATCATCCGCGAGAAGATCCTCCGCTACTACGACAAGGAGATTCCTTACTCGGTGGAAGTGGTAGTCGAGCAATTCAAAGAAACGCCGCAGCACATCCACATCAATGCGGTGATCTACGTGGAGCGCGACAGCCAGAAGGGCATTATCATCGGCCACCGCGGCATGGCGCTCAAGAAGGTGTCCACGGAAGCCCGCAAGTCGCTCGAGTCATTCTTCGGCAAGACAGTCTTCTTGGAGACTTTCGTCAAGGTGGACAAGGACTGGCGCAACAACCAACGTGAGTTGGACAACTTCGGCTATCATCCGGAGTGACCGGCTCCGGCATCCGCCTGGAAGACAGGAAACATAGTATCAACACGTGTCTATAACCGTCCCCCCCGCGAGACACTGACCTCCATCGGGAGAGACAGGGGGATTCACAGATATGGGAAATTTAGTAGCGATTGTTGGACGGCCCAATGTAGGCAAGTCCACCTTGTTCAACAGACTGACACAGAGCCGCAAGGCCATCGTCAGTGACACGGCCGGAACAACCCGTGACCGTCAGTATGGCAAGTGCCAGTGGAATGGCAAGGAGTTCTCGGTGGTTGACACCGGCGGCTGGGTAGTCAACTCGGACGACATCTTCGAGGATGCCATCCGAAAGCAGGTGCTCGTGGCCACGGAGGAGGCAGACTTGCTGCTCTTCCTCGTGGACAATCAGACGGGCGTCACGGACTGGGATCAGGACGTGGCCTTGATACTCCGCCGCACTAACCTGCCCGTCATTCTCGTGGCAAATAAGGTCGACAACAGCGGGCAGGCTTACGAAGCCGCCGAGTTCTACAAGTTAGGATTGGGAGAGCCGCAGTGTGTCAGCGCCTCCACCGGAAGCGGGACCGGCGACCTGCTCGACCTCATCTTAGAGAAGCTCCCGGCCGAAACGAAGGAGCTGATCGATGAGGACATCCCCCGATTTGCAGTCGTGGGGCGCCCCAATGCGGGCAAGTCGAGCCTCATCAATGCCTTCATCGGAGAAGACAGAAACATCGTCACCGAGATCGCCGGCACCACGCGAGACAGCATCTATACGCGCTTTGACAAGTTCGGATTTGACTTCTACTTGGTCGACACGGCAGGCATCCGCCGCAAGAACAAGGTGACGGAGGATCTGGAGTTCTACAGCGTGATGCGCTCCATCCGCTCGATCGAGAACTCTGACGTGTGTATCCTTATGATTGATGCCACCCGCGGCATCGAGGCACAGGACATGAACATCTTCCAGTTGATCCAGAAGAACAACAAATCACTGGTCGTTGTGGTCAACAAATGGGACCTCGTCCCGAACAAGGATCAGAAAGTCATCGACACATTCAAGACTGCCATCTATAACAGAATGGCTCCGTTCGTTGACTTCCCCATCATTTTCGCCTCTGCACTGACCAAACAGCGCATCTTCAAAGTGCTCGAGACGGCCAAGGAGGTCTACCTCAACCGCACCGCTCACATAGGTACCGCGAAGCTCAATGAGGTCATGCTGCCCATCATCGAGGCTACTCCGCCACCATCCATCAAGGGCAAATATATCAAGATCAAATACTGCACCCAGCTGCCGAATACGCAGATCCCCTCGTTCGTATTCTATGCGAACCTGCCGCAATATGTCAAGGAGCCCTACCGGCGGTTCCTCGAAAACAAGATCAGGGACAACTGGTCGCTGCACGGTTGTCCGATCAACGTCTTTATTCGGCAGAAGTGATGAGGTGGCTTCCTGTTTCTTTCATCCTCTCGTTGCTGCTGACCCTCGTGGCCTGCAGCCGGGAGATCGCCCCCGGCGACATTGCCGCACAGGCCGCGAAGCAATACTACGAATACCTGCTTGAAGGCAAGTATGACCTCTTTGTCGACGGGATGAACCAGCCGGATACCATCCCCGGCAGTTATCGCGAGCAGTTGATCACCAATGCGAAGATGTTTGTCGGGCAGCAGAAGGAGGAGCACCGCGGCATCCGCGAGGTCCGGGTCGTCAGCGCAGAAGCCGACACCGCCCGCCGCGTGGCCAACGTCTTCATAGTCTTCGCCTATGGCGACAGCACCAGCGAGGAGGTGCTCGTACCGATGGTCCTGCGCAAGGGCGTCTGGTATATGCGATAGACGTTGGAAAGCCTTGATTGATAAGAATTTGAAAAAGGTATCTTCCCATCTTTCGGGTGGATACCTTTTTGTCTTTCTCATTTTGCCTATATGCACAGAATGGGCAGTGAACGAAAAGCACGAATTGTTTCGCGCATGCGTTTGTATCCAAAGTGGAGCTTTCCCATTTTCTTGACCCAGCGTGCCTCTCCGTCCACATTGGGCTTGAGCTTCTCCTTCAGCATG
>ONHE01000155.1 GCA_900317545.1 uncultured Prevotella sp.
AGTGGAAGAGGGGACGTAAGAATACTGACCTGCACTTTATCTGGCTTGACACGGCAGTGCAGGCAGGCCACGTCATTTCGGGCTGAAGGTAGAGGGAATCGAAATGTTTGCCCTGATCGGTCATGGAACGTGGCCGCGTAGTGCTCACCGACTTCGACTTTCAAGGGAAAGAGACCGCGTCCCTGATGGCGGGTCTCGAAGTGGCCCACCGGTTTGCCCTGACTGTCCGTTACCTCGCCACTGATGTCAAGGGTGTCGCCTGCAGTCGTCGTTGCCTCAAAGGCCACCATGGTTGTGGTGCCCTCCACCAGATATCCTCCTTCCGGGAAGAAGCGCATCATGGGTTTTACGGTCTGCTTCTTTTCGGTCTTTTTCTCCGGCTCATCGGGTCGTTGTTCGCCCACCTGGATAGGCACTAGGCAGTCGTACCCCTTCACTTGAGCGCTGTAGAGTGTATAGGTCCACAAATAATAGATGCCAGGACGCAGGTTGGCCGGCAACGCAAAGTAGCCAGTATAGAGGTTGTTGGATGCTATAAGGCGTTTTCGGCCCAGCGAGCGATTCCTCTGCCCACCCAGCAGTTCGACATACACAAACAGGTTGTCCAACAAAGGTACGAGCGTGGCTTCATCGGCTACGTAGGCTTTCACTCTGACGGTGTCGCCTGCCAGCAACACGGTGCGGTCGACGTGCAGTGCCACTTTCTCCTGAGGGAACCTGCGCAGCTGCTCCTTCAGCCGTATGGCCACGATGTCCACCTGTGCCCACGTCGGCAGAGCGGACATGAGCATCAGCACTATTGCGCAAAACGTGTGTCCCATAGACCTATGTGTCACTTCTATCATAGAAAGTCATAATTAATCGTTATATTTAATCTGGACAAACTTGACGTTTGATTTCCAGAGGAAAAAATACAACAAAAGAAGATTGAATAGGTGGAAATTTCTCCCAAAAAGGTGGAACATTTATGTGGCAATGTGAGTCAGAGACAAATTGGGTCCTTGGATGCGTCACAAGGTAAGGGTAGTGATAGTCAAGCGATGGAAGAAATGTGGTACACTGTGTATTCTGATCTCTGCGGACGATAGCTGTCGAGTGCCGAGCGCAGAGCTATGCTCCGGGGCGCGCAGAGCTATCCTTTGGGCAGGCCGGAGCATAGCTTTCGACGGGCCGGAGCATAGCTTTCGGTCGGCATGCCGAATGATGCCTGAATGACAGGAATTTACACCGTTTGCTCCGTTTTTTTTGTCTGACCCCTCGAATTCTCAAAGAATTTACCTAAATTTGCAGCAAATAAAGCTTGAAGATTGAGATCCCCCATTGTTGACATACACCATCCGAAGGTGCGTGCAAGGCTCCTCCTTCCGTTGATCGCTGCGCTCCTGACCGCCTGCAGCGCTTCGAAGTTCGTTCCTGACGACCGCTATCTGCTCTCCCGGGTGGAGATCCGGTCCAAGCAGAAAGACTTTGACGCTGCGATGCTGGAGCCGTATATCCGTCAGAAAGCCAATTCGAAATGGTTCTCTATGTTCAAGATCCCATTGGGAACCTACTCGCTTGCAGGGCGCGATACGACCAAGTGGATCAACCGGGCGCTGCAGAAGATCGGCGAAGAGCCGGTGATCTTTGACACCTTACAGGCCCGTCTGTCCATGCAAGACTTGATAACGGCGATGCAGAATAAAGGCTATATGCACGCCAAAGTGCAGTTGGACACCAAGCCCAAGGGCAAGAAACTGAAGGTGATTTATACCTTGATTCCCGGCAAACAATACTATATCAACCGCATCCAGTTTGACATCCAGGACACAGCCATCGCGCGTCAGCTCGGCTTACCTGCCGGATCGTTGCTGGCCAAGGGTGCGCCGTTCTCGGTGGATAAGCTTGATGCCGAGCGCACCCGTATCACCAATCTGCTCAAGGATCGTGGTTATATGCGTTTTCACAAGGACTTTATTCAGTACACGGCCGACTCCTCGCGTTTCGACAAGCAAGTTGATCTCGTCTTGCATTTGCTCAAGTATCGGGCCCATTCGGATGCTCCGGAGGTGCCCCATCCGCAATATCGGATCCGTTCGGTGAACTATTCGGCTGGGGAGGATTCGCTCATTCACCTTCGGAAGAGCGTGTTGGATTACAGCACGGCCATCAAGCCAGGGGCCTACTTCAGCGCTTCAGACTTGCAGCAGACGTATAACAACTTCGCCCGACTGCAGGCTGTACGCTTCACGAACATCCGAATGCAGGAGGTGCCCGACACGAATCTGATAGACTGCAACATCCAGATCAGCACCAATAAACCCAGTACGGTATCTTTCAGACCCGAGGGAACTAATACCGCTGGGGACTTGGGAGCCGCAGTCTCGCTGACCTACGAGAACCGGAACCTCTTCCATGGTTCCGAGACTTTCAGCATGGAGCTGCGAGGAGCGTTTGAGGCGATCACTGGATTGGAGGGCTATCAGAATCAGAACTATGAAGAATACAGCGTCGAGAGCAAGCTGATATTCCCTCGGTTTGTGGCTCCATTTCTGTCCAGGTCGTTCAGACGCAATAGCAAGGCATCGTCGGAGTTGTCCGTAAGCTGGAACTTACAGAACCGACCGGAGTTCCATCGCCGCATCTTTTCCACTGCCTGGCGCTACCATTGGGCCGAACCCCGGCATCACACGACCTACCGCTTGGATCTGCTCGATCTCAATTATGTCTACATGCCTTGGCTCAGTGAGACCTTCAAACATGATTATCTTGACAGTGTCAGCAACCGTAACGCCATCCTGCGTTACAACTATGAGGATCTGTTCATCATGAAGATCGGGTTCGGTATGACCTATAATGATGGGAAAAATGCCATCCGCACCAATTTCGAAACATCTGGAAACCTGCTCAACAGTTTTTCAAAGGCACTTTCTTTCAAAAGGAATGCAGTCGGGCAATATACCTTATTTAATATAGCCTATGCACAATACGTGAAGTTTGATTTCGATTATACAAGGTTAATACAATTAGACACACATAACGTGCTTGCGCTTCATGGTGGCTTTGGGATCGCTTATCCTTATGGCAACAGTTCGGTGCTGCCTTTCGAGAAGCGCTACTTCTCTGGTGGAGCCAATTCGGTTCGCGGGTGGAGTGTGCGCGGATTGGGCCCCGGAAAGTTCAAGGGGACAGACGGAAGAATCGATTTCATCAATCAGACGGGAGACATGAAGCTGGACCTCAACGCCGAACTGCGCACCTATCTGTTCTGGAAACTCGATGGCGCAGCATTCATTGATGCGGGGAATGTGTGGACCCTACGTGACTATGTGGATCAACCCGGAGGGCAGTTTAAGATCAATGAGTTCTACAAGCAGATTGCCGTCGCTTACGGATTAGGCCTCCGTCTCAATTTCGGCTACTTCATCCTGCGGTTCGATATGGGTATGAAAGCGATCAATCCGGCTTATGCAAACAATCGCGAACACTACGCTTTCCTGCATCACAACTTCAGTCGCGACTTCTCATTTCATTTCGCCGTGGGTATGCCTTTCTGATTCTCAGGTCAGCTCATAGATCTCCGAGGGAACCTTTCGGCGCAGAACGTCCATCTGAAAGTCCACACCCGGAATGATCCCATAACTCCTCAGAATCTGCTCGACGGTTTTTCTTGTCAGCGTGGGATGATTGTTTTCATCACTCAGATGACACAGCCAGACGTGTTTCAGCTTGGCTGTGGCGTTCTCTGCCAATACCGTTCCGCATTCACGATTGCTCAAATGGCCGTACGGTCCGGCAATTCTTGCTTTCAGATGTCCTGGATAGGGGCCGTTCTGGAGCATGTCTTCGTCATGGTTGGCCTCAATGATGAGATAGTTGGCTTCGCCAATCATGGCCTTCATCTCATCCGTGACGTGACCGATATCCGTCATGATGCAGAAGACAAGGTTGTCATGTTGAATTTTGTAACCGATGTTTTCCGAGCTGTCATGCGGCACTCCGAATGGCGTGATGCGGAAATCTCTTACATTGAAAGGCATCCCTTTCTCGATGATCTTCACCTGCTCGGGCTGTATTTTGCACTTCACACAATAGTTCTGATCAATGCCCTGATGGACCTTGAGCGATGCGTAGACTGGTATGTGAAGCTCTTTGCTCAAGCTGCCGACAGACTTGATGTGATCGGCATGGTCATGAGTGATGATAATATCTGTGATGTTCGAGAGTGATAAGCCATATTCGCGAAAATGTTTCTTGAATGTCCGGACGCCAACGCCACAATCTATCAGAAGACCCTCTTGCTCCGTGTAGAGGAAATAGCTGTTGCCGCTGCTACCACTGCCGAATGAAATTAGTTTCAGCATTGATTTCATATTTTGTACAAAAATATATAAAACAATCGGAATTGCAAAATAATTTGTTTACCTTTGTGTTAATTTAATGATTGTGCTATGAAGTTGAATAGGGGTGTTGTCGTCATTATTTGTTGTCTGCTCGGATATGCTTCATGCAGCCGAAACGATCGCGAAAGCCAGCTCAGAGAGGTGGTTGAGGGATTCTCCACGGCCTATTTCAACTGGCAGTTCCGGCGTGCCGTGCCTTACTGCACGGATGAGTCGGTCATCTGGTTGCGCTATGCAGCCTCACAGGTGCATCAGGAAGATGTCGACATCTTGCGTGCGCAGGAGTTCGGGGCATCACATGATATTGATGATATATGGCTCGAGGGCGACTCGGCCATGGTCACAGTGGAGGTGAGAAATTATCTCCGTATGGATACCATCGGGCGAGAAGGGCGGATGATCAGTGAGGCTGCGTTCAGACTGCCCGCCGTGTTCAGAAACGGAAAATGGAAAGTTTGTCTCAGTGGGATGCCACGAGCCTATCGCTCGAAGTAATATCCCAATTTATACATCGCAAAAATCCGCAGTGACGGGTGATCTCCGCAGAGCTTCCGTTTCCATTGCTTCCGCATGACCCGGAAGATGATGCGGATGAGCCATTGCAGCCTGGCGGCGCGCAGATGTTCGGCAACCGATGCCAAATAAGAATAGTCCCGCAACAGATTGACGTGCTCTTTCAGATTGTCGATCGCTTCTTCCGTCTTCTTTAGAAATGCCTTGTTTGATTCAAAATGCACGTAAGCAATCGGATCGTCGATATGCTTCACGGATACTTGATGCAGTTCGAGTGCCCGCCCGAACAGCACGTCCTCGTAGCCATAGCGTTTCAGTTGTTCCGGGAAAGGAATAGCCAGCATCAGCCGTTTAGGGATCATGAAGTTGCAGGAGCGGAAAGATTGATAGGGCTGCCGTTGTCTACAGGCGGCAGTGTGTCGGTTTTCGTGCTCCTTCTCATAGCGATATTTCAGTCGTTGTGCAAGCTTCTGGTCTGGGATGGAAACGCCTCCCACGATGACAGAATGCTCATCTGCCTGCGCAAGATAATCAATCAGGAATGTTGGCCGATGGATTTCAACGCCGCTGTCGACGAACAACAGTTGGTCGAAATGTGCTTCCCGGGCGAGGAAGTTGCGGATTGCGGCGCGGCCGACATTCTCTTGTCGAATGATGTAACAGCAATGGTCTAAGTTCCGGATCATTTCGTTGGACGCAACAAGCTGCCGGTCCGTGGATCCGTCGTCTGCCACAATGATTTCAAAAGTCAGTCCTTTGATGGCCATGGCCTGCTCATGCAGCTGTCTCACCAAACCGAAACAGCTGACATTGAAGCATGGTATGAGGATTGAAAGGCTATTAATCATGGTTGTGAGGTGGCATCAAGGGTGATTAGTTTTGTTGCGTCTTTCAACATTTCAGCGCGCTTCCGTCGATAATTTCGGTTTCAGATACTGCCCCGTAATACTGTCTTCACATTTGACAAGTTGTTCGGGCGTACCGGCGAAAACCAAGTTTCCACCTTGATCCCCACCATCTGGGCCTAAGTCAATGACCCAATCGGCACACTTGATTACATCCATGTTGTGCTCGATGACGATGATGGAATGGCCTCGGGCAATGAGTGCATTGAAGGCCGACAGCAGGCGTTTGATGTCATGAAAGTGCAGTCCAGTCGTCGGTTCATCAAAGATGAAGAGGGTCGGGGCAGCCTGTTCCTGACCGATGAAGTAAGCCAGTTTGACACGCTGATTTTCACCTCCGGAGAGGGTAGAGGAGCTTTGTCCCAACTTGATATAGCCCAATCCGACCCGCTCCAAGGGCTCCAGCCGATCCACGATGGCCTTCTGGGAAGAAGCTCCGAAGAAGGTGATGGCCTCAGAAACCGTCATGTTGAGCACATCATTGATATTCTTACCGTTGTATCTGACATCTAAGATGTCGCGCTTGAAACGCTGTCCGTGGCAGGATTCGCATTCAAGCACGAGGTCTGCCATGAACTGCATCTCGACCGTGATGACTCCTGCGCCCTTGCATTCTTCACATCGTCCGCCCTCCGCATTGAATGAGAAGAACTGCGGCGTGAACCCCATCTGCTTCGAGAGCGGCTGATCTGCAAAAAGCTGGCGAATGGCATCGTAGGCTTTGACGTATGTTGCGGGATTTGAACGGCTGCTTTTTCCGATCGGATTCTGATCCACAAATTCGACGTGCTTGATCGCTTCCCAGTCGCCATCCTGCGATATGTACTCGCCGGGCGTATCGGCCACCTCGTCCAGATGGCGTTTCAGGGCAGGATAGAGTATCCCTTTTACCAAAGAGGATTTACCGCTTCCGCTCACGCCTGTGACAACTGTGAACACGTTTAACGGAAACTCCACGTTGATCCCACGCAAATTATTCATCCGGCATCCGATCAGTCCGATCGACTGATTCCATGATCTTCGTGAAGTCGGAACATCAATGGTCTCGGCATGGGTGAGATATTTGATCGTGTAACTGTCAGGATAACGTGCGTTCAGATCGGCGTTTCGGGCTTGCCGGTCGGAATCGGAGGTAGAGGCGGAAGGCAGATCCGGGACGGAGCCTTCATAGACGATGACTCCTCCATGCGTGCCTGCGTCCGGTCCGACATCAATCAGCCAGTCGGCCGCACGGATCATTTCTTCGTCGTGCTCGACCACTATGACCGTGTTGCCCAATGCCTTCAGCTCTTTGAGGACGCGGATCAGCTGATCTGTATCGCGGCTGTGGAGACCGATGCTGGGCTCGTCTAATATGTAGAGAGAGCCCACTAAAGAACTGCCTAAGGACGTTGTGAGGTTGATGCGCTGTGACTCTCCGCCCGAGAGTGTGTTTGACTGGCGGTTAAGGGTCAGGTATCCGAGTCCCACTTCCACCAAGAAATGCAGCCGGTTGTTGATCTCGGTGAGCAGTCGTTTGGCAACTTGTGCGTCGTGATCATCCAGCTTTAAGTTTTCGAACCATTGTTTCAGGTTGACCACTGGCATTTCTACGAGATCGGTGATGCTCATCCCTCCGATTTTCACCCATGTTGCCTCCTTCTTCAATCGTGTGCCATGGCAGTCCGGACAATTGGTCTTGCCGCGATATCGGCTCATCATCACGCGATACTGTATCTTGTATTGGTTCTCCTTGATCATCTGGAAAAAGGCGTCGATACACACACTGTCGCTTTTCAGTTTCCCGTCCTTGCCAATATCCGACGGCAGTCCATGCCACAGCATGTCTTTCTCTTTCCGAGTCAGTTCGTAGTAAGGCTTGAATATGGGGAAGTCATATCGTTGTGCACGGCGGCAGAACTCTTCTTGCCACATCTTCATCTTGTCGCCGTGCCAGCATTGCACACAACCGTCATAAACGCTCAGAGAAGAGTTGGGGATGACGAGTTTCTCATCAATGCCGATGATCTTTCCGAATCCTTCACACGTGGGGCAGGCGCCCAAAGGAGAGTTGAAGGAGAACATGTTGTCATTCGGTTCTTCGAACTTCATGCCGTCGGCCTCGAACCGGGTGGAAAATTCAAAAGTCAGATTGGATGGCAGAAACATCAGCTTGCACACGCCATCGCCCTCAAACATGGCGGTCTCGGCAGAATCCATGAGACGGGATATCTCGCTCTTCTCATCCGAAACGCTCATGCGGTCGATGACAAGGGAGATCTCTCCGTGGTCGCCCGGGTTTTCCGTTGTCTTGTTTTCAGCCAGATAATCGTCGATCCTGCAGACTTCTCCATCGACAAGCATGCGTGAATAACCTTCCTGAAAGTTCATCTCGAGTTGCTTTGCAAGGGTTCGTCCCTCAGCTACATGCAGTGGTGCGAGTACCATGAACTTTGTTCCGATGCTGAATTGGCGCGTGCAGGCGAGTATGTCTTCTGTCGAATTCTTTTTCACTTCCTGACCCGAGATGGGGGAGTAGGTCTTTCCGATTCGTGCGAAGAGCAGTCGCATATATTCATAGATCTCGGTCGAGGTGCCGACCGTTGATCTCGGATTGCGTGCGACCACTTTCTGTTCAAGGGCAATGGCTGGCGGCAATCCTTTGATAAAGTCGCATTCAGGCTTGCTCATTCGTCCTAAGAACTGGCGCGCATAGGAGGAGAGCGACTCCACGTAGCGGCGTTGTCCCTCGGCATAGAGGGTGTCAAAAGCCAATGAAGACTTGCCCGATCCTGACACGCCGGCAATGACGATAAGCTTGTTTCGGGGGATTTTGAGGCTGACGTTCTTGAGATTGTTGACCCGTGCGCCTTTGACTTCGATATATTGATCCATGTTTTCTATATATTCCTATAACTGACAAAGGTATAAATTTTTCTTGAGCTGCGAAAGTTTTTCTACTCTGTTTTTGCCTGATCCGGTCAGTGAAAGCTTGTTCCGTGTCCTACGATCCGTTGCCTTCTGTTAAGATCGGTTGCTGGTTTTGTAATTTGAACGCAGCACCTACGCTATTATTCAAGATAAATGCTTATCTTTGTGCAGAATATATGTAACATCATGAGTGATATCAAGAAAATCGTTCTCACCGGAGGTCCCTGTGCCGGAAAGACCACCGCATTGGTCAAAGTGATCGAGCATTTCTCGAGTCTCGGGTATAAAGTTTTCACTATTCCAGAGATCCCCACGCTGTTCAGTCAGTCGGGGATGGACTACTTGACACGCAATCATAACTTCTTTTATGAGGGAGAGAAGGCGACGTTGGCTACCCAGTTGGACCTCGAGGACAGGTTCATGACGATGGCGCAGCAGCTGAATCAGCCGACCATTATCATCTGCGACCGTGGCGCGATGGATATTTCGGCCTATATGAAGCCGCAGATGTGGGATGACATCACGGCCCAAGTGGGCACCAACACACAACAGCTGAAAGAGCGATATGATGCTGTTCTGCACCTCGTGTCGGCCGCAGACGGAGCTGAAGCTTATTATACGACGGCCAATAATAGCGAACGCAAGGAAGGGCTGGAGCTTGCACGGGAGTTGGACAAGAAAGTGATCAACGCCTGGACGGGGCATCCTCATCTTCGTGTGATCAACAACCATGAGGACTTCGAGAAGAAAATCCTCCGCGTATTGAAGGAGATTTCGAGTGTCTTGGGACTGCCACAGCCTATCCAGGAGGAGAAAAAGTATATCGTCGAGCTGACGGGAGAGATCCCCAACTGCATAGAGAGCGAGATATTCCAAACTTATTTGGTGACCGATCCGCAATGCGAAGCCCGGCTCAGAATGCGCACTTGGAATGGCAAGCGCGTCAATGTGCATACGACGAAGAAGCGGGTTTCGGACACCGAACAGATCGAGACCGAGCGCCAGATCAGCAATAACCTGTACGATTCATTGATGGGCCAGGCCGATCCCTATCGCCAGCCGATTCATAAGATCCGTAAGAGCTTCATCTGGAAAGGACAGTACTTTGAATTGGACAACTACCTTTCACCCATCAGCCATTTAGAGATTTTGGAGACGAAAGGGGTAACGGATGACGAGGATGTAAACTTTCCACCCTTCATCAAGGTCATTGAAAACATCACCGGAAACAAGAAATACTACAATTATAACTTAGCCTTGCTTCATTGATGGGCTTGATTTGGTAAATGCTTATTTATCAATAAGTTAATCGACCGCGTGCATGCTGTATTGTACTGAATAAGTTGACACTTCATTAAAAAGAAGTAAAAGGAAAAAAAGTAATGAATCAGTACACTGAAGAAGAAAAACT
>ONHE01000099.1 GCA_900317545.1 uncultured Prevotella sp.
AAGACTTCGTGATAGGCCGCCTGCGCGATACCTGTGACCTTGAGCTCGCCGCTCACGTAGGCCGACATCTCATTGATGATGGTATTCTCTGCCTCAGCGAAGCTCAGCGCGTCGACGACATACGGTTCGACGACCTTTTTCTGCATCCCATCCTCCATCATTTTTTCGTAACTCACTTTGGTTTCAAACCAGTTGGCTGTTCTTGATCTCATATATTTGTATTTGATATAGTCTTTCCGGCATGCAAAGGTAAGAAAAAGTTTAGGAACAAAGCATGAATGCCCCGTATTTTCATCCATGCTCTGCCGGGTCCGGGTCTTTTTTTTAAATTTTAAAGAGGTTGTTTTTCTCGTTTCGACTAAATATACTACCTTTGCAGCGAAATGAGGAACGGACCTGCCGTTCATTTGTCAATCAAAGAACAAAAGATGCCGGAAATATCAATACGTGGCCTTGAAATGCCCGAGTCGCCTATCAGAAAGCTGGCCCCCTTGGCCCAAGCGGCAAAGAGCAGAGGCATCAAGGTCTATCACCTGAACATAGGCCAGCCGGATCTTCCTACGCCGCAATGCGGACTGGATGCACTGAAACACATCGACCGCAAGGTGCTGGAATACTCTCCGAGCCAGGGCTATCTGAGCTACAGAGAGAAACTCACCGACTACTATAAGAAATATGACATCAACGTAACTGCCGACGATATCATCATCACTTCAGGCGGATCGGAAGCCGTGCTGTTTGCTTTCATGAGCTGTCTGAACCCGGGTGACGAGATCATCGTGCCTGAACCGGCCTACGCCAACTATATGGCGTTCGCAATATCTGCCGGCGCCAAGATCCGCACGATTGCCACCTCCATAGAGGAGGGATTCGCGCTGCCGCGGGTAGAAAAGTTCGAAGAGCTGATCAACGAGCGCACCCGCGCCATCATGATCTGCAATCCGAACAATCCGACCGGCTATCTTTACACCCGCAGAGAGATGAACCAGATCAGGGACTTGGTCAAGAAGTATGACCTGTATCTCTTCTCCGACGAGGTCTACCGTGAATACATCTACACCGGGAGTCCGTATATCAGCGCCATGCACTTGGAAGGAATCGAGCAGAATGCAATCCTCATCGACTCGGTGTCCAAGCGTTACAGTGAGTGCGGAATACGCATCGGCGCCCTGATCACAAAAAACAAGGAGGTGCGCAACGCCGTGATGAAATTCTGTCAAGCACGTCTTTCGCCCCCCTTGATCGGCCAGATCGTGGCCGAAGCGTCATTGGACGCACCGGAAGAATATTACCGTGACGTCTACGATGAATACGTGGAGCGGCGCAAATGCCTGATTGACGGATTGAATCGGATACCGGGCGTGTACTCCCCAATCCCCATGGGCGCTTTCTACACCGTAGCCAAACTGCCGGTGGACGATTGCGAACGCTTCTGCAGATGGTGTCTCGAAGAGTTCGACTACGAAGGGGAGACGGTGATGATGGCACCTGCTTCAGGCTTCTACACGACGCCCGGCGCCGGCCATAATCAAGTCCGGATCGCTTATGTACTGAAGAAAGAAGACCTGACGAGGGCTCTTCTCGTGCTGCGAAAGGCATTGGAACGCTACCCGGGAAAGGTCGATGAAGATTTGATATAGCAGAAGAGTGGTTCACGTATGAATTTCCCGTTATTCCTTGCACGCAGGATTTACCAGGACAACGATGACAAGCGGAAAGTCTCGAAGCCTGCCATCCGGATCGCAACAGCCGGTGTAGCCATCGGCATAGCCGTGATGCTGATTTCCGTGAGTGTTGTCTTTGGATTCAAACAGACCATCCGTGATAAGGTCATCGGATTCGGCAGCCACATCCAGGTGGGAGACTTCATGAGCGTGCAGGCACAGGAACCCTACCCCATTCAGATGGGTGACTCGATGATGAATGTGCTGAGAAAGATCGACGGAGTAAAGCATGTGCAACGCTTCACGTTCACTCAGGGCATTCTGAAAACCGATTCCGACTTTCTCGGAGTCATCTTCAAGGGCATCGGCCCGGAATATGACACGACCTTCATCCATCAACATCTCATCGAGGGATCCATCCCCCACTTCTCCGACAAGCGGAGTCAGAACAAAATACTCGTATCGCAGATCATGGCCGATCAGCTACGGTTAAAGGTCGGACAGCGCATTTTCGCCTATTTCATCGACAACAACGGCGTCAGGACCAGGCGCTTCTCGATAGCCGGCATCTATCAGACGAATCTGTCACAGTATGACAAGACCGTCTGCTTCACAGATCTCTATACGGGCGTGAAACTGAATGGCTGGGAGGAAGACCAGACGTCCGGAGCAGAGATAACCGTCTTCGACTTCAACAAGATCGACCAGACGGAAGACCAAATCATACAGAAAGTACACCGCACGACAGATAAATACGGCGAGACCTATTCATCTGTCACCATTCAGAATGCCAATCCAAGCATCTTCCATTGGCTCGACCTGCTCGACCTGAACGTGTGGATCATCCTCGGACTGATGATCGCCGTGGCAGGCGTGACGATGGTCAGCGGACTGCTGATCATCATTTTAGAGCGTACGACGATGATCGGAATTCTGAAGGCATTGGGCGCGCGGAACCGGATGATCAGGAAAGTATTCCTCTGGTTTGCCACCTTCATCGTCGGCAAAGGCATGCTCATCGGCAACGTCATTGGATTAGGACTGATCACCATCCAGCACTTCACGGGAGTGGTCAAGCTTGATCCAACGACCTATTATGTCAACACTGTGCCCGTCGAATTCAACATTCCGATTTTCATCCTGATCAATGTGGCATCGCTCTTGATCAGCATCTTCGTGCTCATTGCACCCAGTTACCTGATCTCCCACATCCATCCGGCTAAGTCGATGCGCTACGATTAGAGGAACGGAACATACCTTTCGACAAATAGAACAGGCATTCTGATCATTATTCCAATTTGTTACCGAAAAAGGAAAGCATGGCTGAAAATATTGCACAGTATTTTTTGGAATGTGCAATAAACATTGTATCTTTGCACAAAACTTTGAAAATTGTGCATGAATTCAATACCAAGCTTTAACTCATACGTTGAGCGAAGCATCATTAAAAATTGGGATCAGGATGCGCTAACGGACTACCAAGGGACGACACTTCAATTCCGAGATGTAGCCAGAAAGATAGAGAAGCTGCATCTCATGTTTAAAACGATCGGCCTGCAGAAGGGAGACAAGATCGGCATCTGTGACAAGAACAGTTCCAATTGGGCTGTAGCCTTTCTTGCAACCTTGACCTACGGTGCAGTTGTCGTACCAATCCAACATGAATTCACGACTGATCAGATCCATCATATCGTAAACCATTCAGAGGCCAGACTATTCTTTGCCGGTGACACGGTTGCACAATTGCTCGATGCAGACAAGATGCCCAACATCGACGGACTGATTCTCCTGAAAGATTTCTCCGTACAGATGTCAAGATCAGAGAAACTCGATTACTGCCGGGAACATCTCAACGAGCTCTACTGTCAGCAGTATCCGAAGTTCTTCCGGAAAGAACATGTGAGCTACTATCATGACCAACCGGATGACCTCGCACTGATTAACTACACCAGTGGGACTACAGGTTTCTCAAAGGGAGTCATGCTCACCTATCGCTCTTTATGGAGTAATCTCGACTTTGTGATGGACGCTTTAGGCAAGGGACAGCTCAAGCAGGGCAGCAATGTGCTGAGTATCCTTCCGATGTCCCATATGTACGGTTTGATGATAGAATTCATATTCGAATTCTGTTACGGTAATCACATCTACTTCTTAACCCGTCTTCCCAACCCCACTTTCATACTTCAGGCGATGGCAGAGATCAAGCCTGCTATCGTCGTTTCTGTGCCATTGATCATAGAGAAGATCATTCGGAAGACCATACTCCCGATCACAGACAACAACATCTACAAGATTCTGTCGAAGATGCCGGGCATTGGGAAGAAGATAAAGGAGAAAACACGTTCTCAGGTCATGGACCTCTTTGGCGGCAACATCTATGAGATCATTGTCGGAGGAGCCAGTCTGAACAAGGAAATAGAGAAATTTCTCATAGACATCGAATTCCCTTTGACTGTCGGATACGGCACCACGGAGACGGGTCCGATGATCTCTTACAGTGACTACCATGACTTCAAGCCCGGCTCCTGCGGCCGTTGCGTGATTCACATGGAGCTCCGCGTGCTCAGCAATGATCCCGAGAATGTCCCGGGAGAGATCGTTGCACGTGGTCTGAACTTGATGTCCGGCTATTATAAAAACCCGGAGGCGACGAAGGGAGCTATCGATGAGGACGGTTGGTTCCATACAGGCGACTTGGGCAAAATTGACGCCCAGGGGCATCTCTTCATCAACGGGCGCATCAAGAACATGCTGTTGGGATCAAACGGACAGAATGTTTATCCCGAGGAGATCGAAGATAAGCTCAACTCAATGATGATGGTCAACGAAAGCTTGGTAGTGCAGAATGGCGACAAGTTAGTCGGTCTGGTCTATCCGGACAAGGAGGAAGCTGAAGAGATGGGATTCACCACGGATGACCTCAAGAAACTCATGGAGCAGAATCGCATCACCTTAAACACTAAGCTGCCGACTTTCAGCAAACTCTCCGAGATCCGTCTGCAGGACAAAGAGTTCGAAAAGACACCGAAGAAAAACATCAAACGCTATCTGTATCAGATCAAATAGCCAAGCTAAGTCATAAAAAATTGTCATATATTGAATATCATGTTGGAAATACCTAGTTTTAATGCGTTAATCGAAAAGAGCATTATCAACAATTGGACGCTTGATGCCTTGACCGATTACAAGGGCGCTACGCTCCAGTATCATGATGTAGCACGCAAGATAGAAAAACTTCATATCCTGTTCGAAAGCAGCGGAGTCAAGAAAGGAGACAAGATTGCTCTCTGCGGCAGAAACAGCTCGGCCTGGGCCTGCGCGTTTCTTGCAACGCTCACGTATGGTGCCGTAGCGGTTCCCATCCTACACGAATTCACGTCCGATCAGATCCACAACATCGTCAATCATTCAGATTCAAAGCTGCTGTTTGTAGGTGACATCGTAGCTACTCAGGTCGATTCGACCAAGATGCCGGGCCTTGAAGGAATCATATACATACCGGATTACTCTCTCGTCGTGTCGCGCACGGACAAGCTCACCTATGCCCGTGAACATCTGAACGAGATGTTCGGCAAGAAGTATCCAAAATACTTCAGACAAGAGCACGTTCACTACTACCATGAACAGAGCCCTGACGAACTGGCATTGATCAACTACACGAGCGGCACGACCGGATTTTCGAAAGGCGTGATGCTCCCTTACCGGGCCTTATGGAGCAATGCCGACTTCGCCTATTCGGTACTCGGGCACAAGCTCAATTCCGAAGACAAAATCATAAGCATTCTCCCTATGGCGCACATGTACGGCATGTCGTTTGAGTTCATCTTTGAATTTCTCACAGGATGTCACATCTATTATCTCAACCGCATACCCAGCCCGGCCATCATCTCACAGGCTTTCATGGATGTAAAGCCGGCCATTATTATCGCCGTACCGCTGATCATCGAGAAGATCATCAAGAAAAAAGTCTTCCCAAAGATACAGAACAACCGCATGAAACTCCTGCTCAACACGCCGGTGATCAACAAAAAGGTGCGTGAAAAGATTCGGGAACAGCTTTACCAAGCTTTCGGCGGCAACTTCTATGAGATCATTATCGGTGGTGCAGCCATCAACCAAGAGGTCGAGCAATTCATGAAGAGCGTCGACTTCCCCTATACGGTAGGATACGGAGCAACAGAGTGTGCACCGATCATTTGCTACGCCGACTGGCACAGCTTTGCACCAGGGAGCTGCGGACGGGCCGCGCTTCACATGTCGGTGAAGATCGACAGCAACGACCCCGAGAACGTTCCGGGCGAAATTCTGTGCAAAGGTCCGAACGTCATGCTGGGCTACTACAAGAACCCCGAGGCTACGGCACAGAGCATAGACCACGACGGATGGTTCCACACTGGTGATTTAGGCACGATGGACGCACAAGGCAACGTGTTCATTAAGGGGCGCTCCAAGAACATGCTGTTAGGCAGTAACGGGCAGAATATCTATCCGGAGGAAATCGAAGACAAGCTCAATTCGCTCACCATGGTCAACGAAAGCGTGGTCATTCAGGAAGCGGACAAGCTCGTCGGATTAGTAGTCCCCGACTTCGATGAAGCCCGAAACATCGGTCTGAATACAGAGGATCTGAAGAACATCATGGAGCAGAACCGCAAGGAACTGAACCTGCTGCTGCCCGCATACAGCAAAATCGCCGAAATCAGAATCCGCGAGGAGGAGTTCGAGAAGACTCCGAAGCGGAGCATCAAGCGATTCCTTTACACGCAGTCGGGAAGCATGGGCAACAAATAAAAATATGCCACGCGATGCACACGGATCTCGTCCGGGTGACAATCGCAGATCAAACAAGACTGGCAACACATCAACGGGAGAGACCGGCACTGGTTCTCTCCCGTTTTCCTTTCCTCCTTCCGTGCCTGACAAGGCATGCTGCAGGCCATCCGAGACAAGTCTGCATCCGATCTGCCACCCCACCAGCGCGGCCTGCAAACAAGATCATCTGCGCCACTTCGGAAGAGGGGTGAAAATCGGTTAAAACACATCCCGAAAAACTGGCCGAACAAGGCCTCCGGGACCGTGCATTTTTATGGGCTGCGCGGAGCTATGCTCCGGGCCGTCCAAAGCTATCCTCCGGGCGGCCCAAAGCTATCCTTTCGAGCCCCGAAAGGATAGCTCTGCGGAAGGCACTCCATTCGTCCGCCTCCGCCAGCTGCATTATCCGGCCTTCCGACCTTGCCGCAAAGGATGAGCAGAATGGCTTAAACCACTGTATTTCAGAGAAAAGGAATCTGGGACACTCCAACAGGAGCATCCCCGAAGAATGTCAGTCTGCGAAACCCGCAAAATCCGCACTCATCATCTGCGGATAAACTTCCGGCCCTTGACCACATAGATCCCCTTGGGAAGCGACTGTACCCCGGACAGTCCGTCGGCGACGCGCTGTCCCTGCAGGTTGAAGACCGATGCATCTTCCATGACACTTGTCCCGGCCTCATCAAACACGGGCACAAGTCCTGTAGTCACGCCGTCGATCACCAAGGTTGGCACAGCGGCTGTCTCACCAACTGTCTTGAAGTAGGCCCGGAAGCCCTTGATGCTCCCAGACTGTGATGCCTGAGTGACAGCATTGTCGGCGGTCAGAAACCAGAGGTTGGTATCGGTGATCTTGGCACTGAATGGTTCAAAAGTTCCAACATAATAACCACAGTCCTTGTTGCCTCGCTGCTCGGCCGCAACTTCCCGCAGCGTGGCAATCAGCACCGCCGAACTCAGCACCTTCGTGGGCTTCACCAAGACTGGCCGACCGGCCGTGTAAGTCGTTGCGCTCTTGAACGAAAAGACATTCTCGGAGGAAGCCTGCGTGTCATAGTTGGCAATCGAATAGCCGTCGCCAAAGAGGTATTTACAATCGTTGCCCGACAGATCAAAGGGGAAGCACACGGTATTCCACCTGTCCGGTTCCATGGTCCGGTTGAGCATGAAAGCTGTCTGCCCGGCCAAGGCGGCATTGTAGGCGGCATTCTCGTCGACGACTTCCGTAGTGTAGATGAACCCCAGCAGCGAGGCGGAAGTGCTGACGCCGAAGACATAGTAGACCTGCCCAGCTGACACACTGAAGGTATAGGCACGACTCTCCTTCGCGGTTGTCGTATAGCCATCGGGATATTCTGCCACCGGGAAGCAGCTCGTCGGGCTTTCCGCCTTGCAGATAAATAACTTCCGACCACTGTTCATGTTCGCGTAGAACGTCAGTTTTCCATCCTTCAGAGGCTCAAACTTGTAATAGGTGCCGCTGTCCGGGACCAGCTTATTGTCCACAGTATAGGTGGACACTACTTTCCCGTCAGCATCCGTGAAGCGTGGTGTGTTGAGGCCGTTGGTATAACTCTTGAAGTAAGGATTCAAGTCGACCGGGGCCGAGCTACCCTCACTCTTGATCTGTCCGCCATAGGTCATAGTGATGTTAGGCACCGAGGTGACCTTATATCCACCCGTGATACCCTTTGCGGTGTAGTCACCGGGCTGATAGGAATAATAGCCCTGGGCAGAGCCCGCTGATGTCGCGAAGAGGAAAAGCAGGCTCGCAGCGGCCCGCATCTTGGTAAACATTGTTCTCATAGTCATGGTTTTAATTGATGGATAGTATGTATCGTGTTTGATAATTTCAAAGTCCGCAAACCGGAGTTCTTCGTCTCGCAGCAGGTTACGCTGTTCTCCGTCCTTGCCTAAGGAGCGATAGATGCCCCACTTGGGACGCATGCCGACACAGCCCGAACGCCACATGTCGATGTCCTTGGCAGCATATTGCAACAGCACCTTGCCGTTTTTCACCCGGCTGATCGTCACTTCGTAACTGCCTTTCTCGCCAAAGGCGACCGTTTCGACCACGTCGACCCACTCGCCCTTGAAAACATCGAGCGGCGCCTTCGCCACGGCCGTCTGTCCCGAACTGTCGTTGCGGTTGTCATAACGCATTTCCAACATTTGTTACAATTTCATGATTTTCCTGCCTCTACGAATCATGATCCCCCGGCAGAAAGAGCCCGAAACCGGACGCCCGCTGAGATCGAAGCACCGGCCGTAAGAAGGTGCGGCGGTGGCAGACTTGATGTCAGCCGGGACCACAGGACGAATGGAGAAGTCGGCGAAGCGCACTTCCTCGTCACGCAAGGATCCTTCCAAGCTCCGGTTGTCGCCGATATAGCGGTAGATCCCCCATTTGGGGCGAAGCCCGTCACAGTTAGTACGCCACATGTCCAAAGCCTTACAGGGCACGTCGATGATCACTTTCCCGGTCGTCAAGTCCCTCACTGTCAGCGCGTAAGATCCATTGCGTCCATAGCGCACCCGCTCTTCGGCCTCGAGCCAGCACCCCAACAGGGGCTTCAGATCGGTCCGGGCAAGATAGACCGTTGCGTCTTCGTTGAGTCGATCCTGCCATCTCACCTGCAGTTCCTGACTGCTTCCGCTCCCCACCGTGCAGCACGTGAAGGTCAGCAACGGGTGCGCCACATCGGCCGTTCCGGCCTTGTTGTCGATCCCCTTGAGCTGATGGACATGACAAAACTTCTTGGTCGTCACCATCCCAAGCGGCAACTTGAACTTCCATCTCATGACGACAGAGTCGCCTTCCTGCCCCACCATGAACGCCGGAGACTTCGCCGAGGTCTTGATCTCATTGCGTTGGCGATCGGTGACATCTGCCAGCCCACGGTCATCATCGATCAAGGCGTGGATCAGAAACTGGAAACAGTAAGCTCCAAGATCCGCGTCCCAGGTCTGCCGGATATGCTGGAAAGGCGCCGAAGCATGGTCGCGAGACATGTCAGGAGTTTCGGCCTGATACCCTCGGGCGTTGATCAGGTCGTAGGTCCCGGCCGAATTGCCGTCGGCAGTCAGCGTGCCATCCGGATCGACGGCGGCACCCGCGACAGTAGGGAGAGCAACCATGAAGGCGATTAAGGATAAATGTCGTAAACTTGTTCTCATGTTTTCATGATTCAGGGTGTGACAGGGGCGTTTAGGTCTGTGCATCAGCAGCACAGAGACAACGAGTCGGTGACGGGAAAAGAAGGCTGTTGAAAGCCGGGAGTAGTATAATTGAACTGATTCACACTGCATGATCTGTCTTGGATGAAAGTTTTTTATCGGAGATATTTTTTCCCCTTCCGAATGACCAGCCCGCGCCCACCGCCGCTCACATGTTGCCCGGCAAGGTTGTAAGCAGGATTATTCTCCGTCGGCGGAAGTTGCCGGATGGGCTCAATGCGTGTCGCGACAAGGAGATTGTCATGGATCACGAACGTGGACGCCGCGCCGCCTGCACGCTCCGTGAAGTAGGCAGTCGGCTTCGTCCCGTCGGTATAAACGGTCATGAAAGGAGCAGTGCCGATGATGGTGTTGCAGACAATCGTGTCGTTCTTGGGAGACTTGGCGTACTTATAGCCGATCTCTATGTTTGACTTGCAGTCCTTCAATGTATTGTATGCAAACAGAATCTGCTCAGGAATGAAGTGTGCACTGGGGTTGCTGCTGAGATTCGCTTCGGTGTTTTCAAGATCACCGTTGGTCAGGACAAAGGCTGCATCGAACTTGTCGCCCGTGAGACCTTCCATGCGGTTGTTGACGATGACGTGTCCGAGGCTGCATGCCCTGATCCCTCCGCATCCGATCTGCGTCTTGCCGTCATCACCGAGGGCGGTCTTCCCCTCACCATAAAAGGCGTTGTCTGCCACATAGCTGCGGACACCTTGGCGGAGAGAAAGGGTCCCGCAACAACGACGGAATGTGTTTGACCGGACGGTGTCGCGGCACGACTTGACGGAAACGATCTCCGGATCACCGTCACAATCTTCAAAGACATTATGCTCTACAACGGTGTAGCCATCACTGTTGCTGACACTCGAATCGCCTATCCGAATGGCTTCTTTCTCATTCTCTGCACGGGGCGAAATGTTGCGGAAGATGTTGTGATCGATCAGATCATGCCGGCTTTGTTGCCCGTTTATCCCAGCAATGGTGATATAGTTACCCGTGCGCGACTTGTTCTCAAACAAGCAGTTATCTATCCGGTTGGAAGCAGACAGGCATTCCGTATCAGCATAATAGGCCGCAATTCGGATCCAAGGATACTTGGTCCCGGCATCCGGCTCGGTTAATCGGAAGGTGCAATGGGTAATCCGGCAATGCTGGGCAGACTCTGTCTTGACAGCCGTGAGCACGTCGCTCGCAAAGACGAAACCCTCGACCGTGACCCAGGCAGCGCGCGACAAAGTGAACGAGCTCTTCCCTATGAGCGTGACACCGCCTACATGTTCGGCCCTGACAAGAACGGGCGTGCCCTCCGAACCAACCGTCTGGATCTTACAGCTGCCGATGTCGTAGGTTCCATCTTTAAGCACTAACGTTTCGCCGGCACTCAGACGACTCACCGCCGACTGAAATTCTTTCGCCGTACTGACCACCGTCTGACCGGCGAGATCGGCAGCGAAGCCTAACAAGAACCACAAAGTGAAATTAACAGATCTGATCATAGCACGTTATTTGATTTACAAATATAGATATTAAAGTTCACATACGGCTTATTTTGGTATACCAATTATCTTTATTTAACATATTGTCTCATCAAACATGAATTATCATGTAGATGAGCCAAACGATACAGATGGATCAAACGGAAGTTAGACAAGCCCGACCAAAAGCTATCTTCCGGCAGCCCTTCAGATATCTGGCTGCGACTGAAAACGTAGGGGGCAATTCGTCGGAGTCGGCCGTATCCAATTGGTTCATATGGAATAAAGGCCATCACATCGATTCATAACAAAAGACTATACGCAGAAAAAGTGGCGGCCGAAAGCAGCAGGCAGGCCATACGGATCATTCTTGCGCAGGATCCTCACAAACAGGCATAAAGAGACGTTAGACTACAGCAAAGCAACGATATTTTGGTTTACCACTTTCAACTTTTTAACTATCAATACCATTGATCTCTGCCATACACCTGAGACAGTGCAGGTCAGCAACGGCCGGAGGCGCAACCGGCATGAATGATAAGGCCGTAAAAGAAGCCGTTTGGGGCAGTACCACCTATTTTATATTGTGGAATCGACTCGGGAATTCCCCACATGCGCCGCAGTTACTGATAACCGCTACCCATGCCAGAGCTTTCAGACAAGAGATGGAAAAAGGGGAAATCAGTTGCCTGTAAAAACTGGTGAAAAAGAAAAAAGACATGATCCGTGAAGGACGGATGTCACTTATGAATGACTGCAACGAGCAGGATCAGCCATTCTATGACACCATCGGCATTGACTATACCTTTGAAGAACCAAAGCGATCCCAAAGCTATAGAACACTGACGGGCGACGGAAAGCAGCGCTATTTGCTGCGTTCTTCGTTGAGTTGGGCAGCCCGCACGCGCGACAGCGTTTCGGGCGTCATCTGCAAGTAACTTGCTATATAGATCAGCGGAGCACGCAATGTCACCTGCGGCATGATCTTACACATCTTCTTATAGCGGTCTAAAGCCGTCTCGAAGCGGACCAGATCCGCATGGACTTGTGACAGGATCAGGCTTTCTTCAAGGATTTTGCGATAGAGAATCTGGATATTTACATTGTGCAAGGCAATGCTCTCCAGCTTGTGCTTTGGAAGTGCATAAATGTAGGTTGGTTCAAGTGCCTCAACCTCAAGACGCGTCGGCTCTTCTCTGAAGAGGCTTTCGATGCACATAATGATCCCTCCTTCGGTGCCCAAGTGCTCCGTCAGTTCCTTCCCCTTCTTCAGATAAAACTGTCTGACCAAACCTTCTTCAATATAGAGAATGTCCCTACAGATCTCCCCTTCGCGAAGAATCTTCTCGCCTTTCGCAAACTTCATCGGTACGATAATGCTTTCGAGCACGTCAAGTTCCTCATGTGTCATCGTGCTGTACTTCCTTGCCAATTCTCTTGCGATGTCCCTTTTGGTAATAGCTAAATCTCTCATCTTTACTCCTTTAATTTGTTGTGTTGAACAGTTAGTCTAATTTCAAGACGGCCAAGAATGCCTTCTGGGGCACTTCTACATTACCAATTTGCTTCATACGTTTCTTTCCTCGTTTCTGTTTTTCAAGCAACTTGCGCTTTCGGCTGACATCTCCGCCGTAGCATTTTGCCGTCACATCCTTGCGTACTTGCTTCACGGTCTCGCGCGCGACAATTTTTGCGCCGATTGCAGCCTGTATGGCTACGTCGAACTGCTGACGCGGAATGAGGTCCTTCAGTTTCTCACACATTCGTCTTCCCAATGTAACCGCATTGGACTCATGGGTCAAAGTGGACAACGCATCCACCGGTTCTCCGTTTAAAAGCATGTCCAATTTAGCCAGCTTTGAGGGCCGATAGCCACTGATATGATAGTCGAAGGAAGCGTAACCCTTGCTGATTGACTTCAGCTTGTCATAGAAATCGATCACGATCTCACCCAACGGGAGGTCGAAATGCAGCTCTACACGATTGCCGCTGACATATTCCTGGTTGATCAGTTCACCCCTCTTGTCAAGACAGAGCTTCATGATCGGACCGATGAAATTAGCTGATGTGATGATCGTAGCCTTGATATAAGGTTCCTCTATATGCTCGATCACCGTAGCCTCAGGCAATCCGGAGGGATTATGAACTTCCTTCACGTTGCCATGCTTGTCATATACCAAATAGGAAACGTTAGGCACCGTGGTGATCACATCCATGTTGAATTCACGGTCGAGACGTTCCTGTACGATCTCCATATGGAGCAAGCCGAGGAAGCCGCAACGGAAACCGAAACCCAAAGCAACAGAGGATTCAGGCTGGAAAGTCAGCGAAGCGTCATTCAATTGCAGTTTCTCAAGCGACGCCCTAAGGTTTTCATATTCAGCCGGATCAATGGGGTAAACCCCTGCAAAGACCATAGGCTTGACTTCCTGAAATCCCTCGATCGCTTGCTGGCATGGCCGACTGACATGGGTGACCGTATCACCCACCTTGACCTCTGTTGCATTCTTGATGCCGCTAATGATATATCCGACTTCACCAGTGCGAAGCTCCTCACGCGGTACCATATCCATTTTGAGCACCCCCACCTCATCTGCAGTATAGTCTTTACCGGTATTGAAGAACTTCACATTGTCTCCTTTTCGGATCACTCCGTTTTCAACTTTGCACAGTGTAATAATGCCACGGAAGCTATTGTAGATAGAGTCGAAGATCAGTGCCTGTAGCGGAGCATCGACCTGACCTGTCGGAGCCGGAATCCGCTTGACCACAGCCTCGAGAATGGAAGGCACTCCTTCGCCCGTCTTGCCGGACGCACGGATGATGTCCTCGGGCTTACAGCCGATCAGTTCCACGATCTCATCCTCCACTTCATCAGGCATTGCAGAGGGCATATCAATCTTGTTGATCACCGGAATGATCTCTAAGTTGTGTTCGATCGCCATATACAGATTGCTGATTGTCTGCGCCTGAACGCCCTGTGTGGCATCTACGACCAACAAAGCCCCCTCACATGCGGCAATGCTTCGTGACACCTCGTAGGAGAAGTCGACATGCCCCGGAGTGTCAATCAGGTTTAACGTATATTTCTCACCATCATCGGCACTATATGACATCTGAATTGCGTGGCTCTTGATCGTAATGCCCCGTTCCCTTTCCAAATCCATATTGTCGAGCATCTGGCCTTCAGTGATCTGAATAGTCTTGGTATATTCAAGCAGCCGATCTGCCAATGTAGACTTGCCGTGATCTATATGAGCAATGATACAAAAGTTCCTTATCCGCTCCATCTTTTTACTTTTTTACGTGCAAATATAATCATTTTTTGGCAATTCTTTGTAACTTTGTCCAAAAATAGGACCAAATATGAAAAAATCAGTAGTATTGTTACTTGGGATTATTGCATTCGCATCCTGCCATGAAAACCTTGAAGACCGGGCCGCGCGCGAAGCTAAAGAATACACGGAAAAGTACTGCCCGACGCCTGATGAGAACTTCACGAGAACGGACAGTGTCGTTTTCGAGAAGTCGACAAAGACCTATCGCTACTACTGCACGCTGACGGAGATAATGGACGATGCTCAGATCATCAATCAAAACAAGGCTACCCTGCACACCCAGTTGGCCAAGAGCTTGGCCGAGTCGACCAACATCAAAGCCTATAAGGATGCCGGCTTCAACTTCGGTTATATCTGCCACTCGGAGAAGAATCCGCAAGTCGTCCTCTATGAAGATGTCTTTACAAAGGAAGATTATCAGTAATCAACGTGCAACCTGCGCCTGATACAGGTAAGAAAAACATTAAACCCGGGAAACAGAATGAGCATCTGATTTCCGGGTTTGATATTTTTGGATCGGTCAAAAGCTGCTTTCGGCTTCGACAGAACTATTCTTCGGGCTTCATATTCGTGTAGACATTCTGGACATCATCAAACTCCTCAAGTCTCTCGACCATCTTGTCGATCGTCTCGCGCTGCTCGGGCGTGACATCCTTCAAGTCGTTGGGGATGCGGGTGAATTCTGCACTGGTGATTTCGAAGCCGTTGTCTTCGAGATATTTCTGTATATCTCCGAAGCTCTTGGGATCTCCGTAGATGGTCACCTCATTTTCCTCTTCGTCAAGGTCAAACTCATCATCCACGCCGTAGTCGATCAGACTGAGGATCAGATCATCCATTTCCACGCCTTCCTTTAGCTTGAAAGTGAAGACGGCCTTATGGTCAAAGAGGAAGCTTAACGACCCCTGTGTGCCCAAGTTACCATTGAACTTGTTGAATACGGAGCGCACGTCTGCCACGGTGCGGGTGGTGTTGTCAGTCAGTGTGTCAACGAAGACGGCGATTCCATGGGGACCATATCCTTCATACGGAACTTCCTTATAATCGCTCTGGTCCTTGCCCATTGCGTTCTTGATGGCTCTCTCTATGTTGTCCTTCGGCATGTTCTCTCGCTTGCAGGTGGCGATGAGCGCACGGAGTGTCGGATTGTTTTCCGGTTCCGGACCTCCAGACTTGACCGCAATGGCGATTTGTTTACCCAATTTAGTGAATGTGCGGGCCATGTGCCCCCATCTCTTCAGCTTTGTAGCTTTACGATATTCAAATGCTCTTCCCATAGGAGATAATGATTATATTTGTTTTTTTTCTATCTTAATTCTGCATTCAGTTTCGTGGTCAGTTGATGGATCAGTTTCTGCATGATGGCATCTATGGCTTTGTCATTCAAAGTCTTTGTTTCGTCCTGAAGAATGAAATTCACTGCATAGCTCTTCTTTCCGGCCGGCAGATTCTTCCCCGTATAGACATCGAAAAGCTCGACTTTCTTCAGCAACTTCTTCTCTGTCTGGCGAGCCACATCAGCTATTTGTGCGAATTCGACCTGATTGTCAACCAGCAAGGCCAAGTCTCTGCTCACGGCGGGGAACTTGGATAATTCCCGGTATTCAATCTTGTTCTTGCGCACCATCTTCATAATCACCGTCCAATTGAGATCGGCATAGAAGACCGGACGATCGATATCGGCCTCCTTCAGGATTTTGTGTGTCAACGTTCCCAATTCTGCAAGCACTTTTCCGGCATGGTTCCGTATCGCTAAAGCACTGGCAAAGATATTGTTGTCACTTTTTCCAATAAGAGTGGAAGTCTCTGATACTCCGGCTCGCAACAAGATATTCTCGACATAAGCTTTCAGTTCGTAGAACGAGCTGTCCTCATCCGGATGTGCCCATGAGCCTTCAACGCGTTTTCCGGTGACCCAAAGTGCAAGGTGAGATTCCTGAATATAGCCCTTGATTGGGTTCTCATCGGTCCGCTTCGACGCATCGAAGTGGTAGCAGTTTCCCAGTTCAAAGAACTTCAGATTGCCGTTTTTGCGATTGACATTGCGCACGATACTCTCCAATCCGCCGAAAAGCAACGTCTGGCGCATCACGCCGAGGTCGGCGCTCAGAGGGTTCATGACCTTGATTGTCGATTCCCATGGATAGGCGTTGAGTTGTTTGTTCTCATAGTAGGAGACCTTGGTCATCGAGTTATTCATAATCTCCCTGAAGCCGCATCCTACGAGCTGTTCGCCGATGATGTTCTGCAACTTGTGCTCGCGATCTTCGTCTCCCTGTACGGTCAGACTGCTCTTGAGCTGTGTGGGGATTTCCACGTTGTTGTAACCGTAGATCCGGAGGATGTCTTCCACGACGTCACATGGCCGCTGGACATCTACCCGATAAGCCGGGACGGTGAGATCCAGCCCCTGTTCATCCTCGCCGTTGATTTTCATTTCGAGGCTTTCGGCAATCCGCTTGATGGTCTCTGCGCCCAGTTTCTTTCCGATCAGGCGATCACAGTATTCATAGTTGAGCCGGACATTGAAGTCGTTGATCGGCTCCGGATATACATCCTTGATCTGCATCGACACTTTTCCGCCGGCGAGCAGCTTGCAAAGGATGGCAGCCTGCTTCAGTGCATAGACCGTACCGGCGGGATCAATGCCGCGTTCAAAGCGGTAGCTCGAATCGGTGCTCAAGCCGTGGCGGCGTGCGCTCTTGCGAATCCAGGTCGGGTGGAAATAGGCACTCTCAAGCACGACATTTGTCGTCGTCTCATAGGTGCCCGATCCTTTACCGCCGAAAATACCGGCAATGCACATCGGCTCCTCGGCGTTGCAGATGCTCAGGTCGTGCTCTCCCAAGATGTGCTCCTCACCATCCAAGGTGACGAACTTCGTGCCTTCGGGCTGAGTGCGGACCACGATCCGTCTTCCGGTTACCATGTCTGCATCGAAGCAGTGCATCGGTTGGCCGTAAGCCATCATAATATAGTTGGTGACGTCCACGATGTTATTGATCGGTCGAAGTCCGACAACGGTCAACCGGTCCTTCAGCCACTGCGGACTTTCTTTCACCTCACAGCCTGTCAGGCTCACGCAGGCATAACGCTTGCAGGCCTCTCTGTTTTCTATTTCTACTTCTATGGGCAACGACTCGTCATCCACCTGGAACTCGCTGCAATCTGGCCTGTGGAGCTTAGTCGGATGTCCATTCTGGATCAGCCATGCGTACAGGTCGCGCGCCACGCCATAATGGGACAGCGCATCTGCCCTGTTGGCAGTGACATCAATCTCGATGACCCAGTCACTCTCCAAGTGATAATAGGCCGCAGCAGGAGTACCGACCACCGCGTCGTCGGGCAGGACGATAATCCCTGCGTGATCCGTACCGATGCCGATCTCGTCTTCCGCGCAGATCATGCCATAGGAGTCGACGCCACGGAGTTTTGATTTCTTGATCGTGAATTCCTGGTCACCGTCATACAGCACACAGCCGAGGTCGGCGACGATGACCTTCTGGCCGGCTGCGACATTAGGCGCTCCGCACACAATCTGTTGAGGCTCGCCCTTTCCCAAGTCTACTGTTGTCACATGCAAGTGATCAGAATTGGGGTGCATTTCGCAGGTCAGCACCTGTCCGACATAAAGTCCTTTCAAGCCTCCCTTGACAGCCTGCACCTCTTCTACGGATCCGACCTCAAGCCCCGTGGATGTCAGCGCATCCGCTGTTTCCTGAGGTGTAAGATCGAAATCAACGTATTCTTTCAGCCATTTATAAGAAATATTCATATATAGAGATTTATCCAATGCTCAAAAACGATGCAAAAGTACAAAAAATTGATGTACTCCCCAAATCTGAACGTAAAAAAATGACAAGAAGCGGACCGCCGTTCCTAAGTATCGGAAAAGACGATAGAAAACGCTTCCGGCATGTCGCGTCAAAGACAGAGACTGCAGCCTCCTCGAAGGCAGATCATCCGTCCATCAGGCCCATCAGGAAATCGACGGCTCCATTGACGCCGAACCTTGAAAGATCCAGCGTCAGATCGTAGTTGCGCGCGTCATACCAGTCCTTGCCGGTGAAGCTCTTCGTGTAGAGTTCACGTGTGTAATCGTTGTCCTCGATCATGATGCGCGCCTTCTCCTCATTCCCTCCGTACTTGTCCATGATGCGCTTCAGTCGGCGCTCTAAAGGCGAATGGAGAAAGATCCTGAGCTTGTTGGGATGATCCTTGAACACATCAAAACCACACCGGCCGATGATGACACAACTCTCTTCGGCCGCTATCCGGCGCATGGCCGCGGCCTGGGCGAAGAACAGCTGGCGCGAAGTGATGTCACGGGCAGCAGGTATGTATTCGCTACGGCTGAGTACATGTTGGTAGAACCAGCTGAAATCTTCCCACCACGAGGGCCGTTTATCTTCTAAATTCTCCGCCTCCCGCTCCGTGAGATTAAATCGCTCGGCCACCGCTCTCAATATTTGCTTGTCTATCAGTTTCACGTTCAGCCTGCGGGCGAGGCCCGCTCCGATCTCATGGCCGCCCGTTCCGAACTGGCGATTGATCGTGATCACAAATTTCTCATTCTTGTTCATAGCCTCATCCGATTGTGTTGTCCGACCGACAGGAGCAGCCTCCTCCGCGGGGTTGCCGTTTCTTTTTCGCAAATATAATCTTTTTCCGTGAAAACGGCAATTCTTTTTAAATAAAATGATTAATTTTGTCCCATTCATTGACAAAACTTCTTAAAACGACATCAGCATGAGATTAAGTGGACGCAGAGAGAGCAGCAACGTAGAGGACCGGCGCGGGATGACTGCCGGTGCGAAGGCAGGAATCGGAGGCATCGGGGGCATCATCCTCATTATCATCATCACGCTCTTGTCCGGTGGCGACATCGGCGACGTGGTCAGCAACGTCGTCCAACAGGGCGCCATGGGCGGGGTGCAGGAAGAGCAGGCTGCCGGTCAGCGTGAGTTTACGGCCGAAGAGCAGGAGCTGGCCAAGTTTTCACGCCAGATATTGGCCGGGACCGAGGATGTCTGGACAAAGGTCTTCCAGCAGATGGGACGCAAATACACGCCGCCGACGCTCGTCCTTTTCACCGGTAGCGTGAACAGCGCGTGCGGCAACGCCACGTCGGCCGTGGGTCCGTTCTACTGTTTCGGCGATCAGAAACTGTACATAGATCTCAGCTTCTTCACCACGATGAAGCAATCATTAGGGGCTGACGGCGACTTCGCCTATGCCTATGTCATTGCCCACGAGGTAGGCCACCACGTGGAGCATCTGCTTGGAATACTCGACAAAGCCCATCAACAGATGAGCCGGATGGACAAGACCGAGGCCAACCGTGTCAGTGTGCGGTTAGAACTGCTGGCCGACTACTATGCCGGAGTGTGGGCTCACTATGACAACGAGGAATATCAGTCGCTCGAAGACGGAGACATCGAGGAAGCCTTGCAATGCGCCGAGGTCATCGGCGACAACTATCTTCAGGAGAAAGCACGGGGCTACAGCCAGCCGGAATCATTCACCCACGGCACGAGCCGGCAGCGGATGAGATGGCTGAAACTCGGGCTTCAGACCGGCGACATGAACACGACAACATTCAATCGAAGTGAAGCAGAACTATAACAAACACGATCATGAAAACAAAAACTATTCTACTGTCATTCTTACTCGCCTTTTCGGCAGCTGCCCAGGCTGCCGACTCGCTGGTCTTCAAGCTCTGGCCCAACGGTGCACCCGAGGCAAACGGACTCAGCGGACCGGAACAGACCTTGGCAGGCGGCCGTGTGGCGAACGTCAGCGAACCCACCCTGACCGTCTACAAGAGCTTCTATCCGAACGGCCTGGCGATCATCGCCTGCCCCGGAGGAGGCTATGTCAGGCTGGCCATGAACCATGAAGGGCGCGACATGGCCAAATGGATGACCCAGATGGGTGTGACCTACGGCGTGCTCAAATACCGCATGCCGAACGGCCATCCTGCCGTTCCGCTCGACGATGCCATGCAGGCCATGCGCATCATGAAGACTCATGCCGCCGAATGGGGCGTGACCTCTATCGGCATCATGGGCGCCTCGGCCGGCGGACATGTGGCCTCCACCTTAGCCACTCACTTCACCCCCGACACGCGCCCCGACTTCCAGATCCTCCTCTACCCCGTGATCAGCTTCCTGGGAATGAAGGAAAATCCGACCGACCGGCCCAATCCGCTGCTCGGAACGAATCCAAGCGAAGAGCTCATACGCCGCTACAGCAACGAGCTGCATGTCGACTCACTCACGCCACCGGCATTCATTCTCATGAGCAGCGACGACCGCACGGTCAGCCTCGGCAGTGTCCTCGACTACTACAAAGCCCTTGTTGCAAATCACGTGTCTGCCACACTGCACTGCTATCCTGACGGCGGACACGGTTGGGGACACAAAGATTCGTTCCGCTGGAAACGAGAATGGACGGGAGAACTGCGCAAATGGCTCAGTCAGATGAAGGACGGAACACGCAACGGCACAAAGCTCCGGGAGACTGATCCCCAGAAGCTGAGCTGGAGACAGGTGGCCCGCTCCATGCCCGATTCATTCTACGCTTCCCGCGAAGCACAAGAGATCGCCTCCCGGATCATCTACTATCAGTTCCCCTCCGGCGGCTGGATGAAAAACGTCAACTATCATTACAACTACACCCCACAGCAGATGCAGGAGCTAAAGAGCACCCTGCTCGGACCAACGATCGACAACGAGTCGACCACGCAGGAGATGAAATTCTTGGCGCGGGTCTACCGGTTCAGGCAGGACAAAAAATGGCGGACGGCCTTCATCCATGGTGTCAACTACCTGCTCGACGCACAGTATGCCAACGGCGGATGGCCGCAGTTCTGGCCCAAGAAGGCCATCGACAACGGATTGGACTACTCCACCCACATCACCTACAACGATGACGCCATGGTCAACGTGATGAAGATGCTGAAGGCGATCAGTTCGGATGCGCCCGCCTATGCCCCGCTGAAGCTGGACCGCAAGTTGAAGGACCGTTGCCGAGAGGCTTTCGACAAGGGCATCAGCTGCATCCTGAAGACACAGATCAGGGTCAATGGGCAGCCTACGGTCTGGTGCGCCCAGCACGACGAAGTGACGCTGAAGCCCGCCAATGCTCGCGCTTACGAACTGGCATCTTTCAGCGGCGCAGAGTCGGTCGGCATCATCGAGCTGCTCATGGGGATCGATCATCCTTCGCCGGAGGTGATCTGTGCCGTGAAGGGAGCCGTTGGATGGCTGCAGCAGCATGAGATCAAAGGCATCAAAACCGAGCGATATATCAACGACCAAGGCATGAACGAGGTGCGCGTGGTGCCGGCAGAGGGCAACACGGTCTGGGCCCGCTTCTACGACTTAGACACCCAGAAACCCTACTTCTGCGGCCGCGACGGCGTCAAGCGCGACAACATTTATCAGATCGAACGCGAGCGACGCGCAGGCTATGGATGGTATACACAGGCTCCGGCCCGTGTGCTCAGGGCCTATCCCGAATGGCTCAAGCGCGTCACCGCAGCGCGCTAAGCCGAACCGGAAACTGCGGAAAGACATGGGGAATGCGCCTGTTTTGACACATTCCCCATGCAGTTTAAAGGGCGAAAAAGGTCCGCTTTTTTCATCATTGCATATTTATCCAGATTGAAAAGTTTCCGTAAAATTATGCCAAAATACCGTTCCGCGGGCGCCAAAAGGTATCTGCGGAGCTACCAAAGGACAGCTTTGGACCGCCCGAAGCATAGCTTTCGGAAGGCCGGATGACAGTTTTGGGACTGGTAAAAACGTGAAACGAACGGGAAAAAAGATTCAGATTGTCAAGATTCAGGAATCGAGAGGCATTTGCAGGGCTGCCACACGTACGGATCAGCCGCGCGGTATGACGGTCCCTCAAGATACGATCGGAGCCCACAGACAAAAATTATAAATATTCATTCCGACATTTTCATTTTGTCAACAAAAACAACAATTCCGGATTTGCCGACTCATTTGCGTCAGGCCCATTTCCCCGATGAGGAGTAGCTGAGAGCAGGTCCACAGAGCGGAGGCATACCTAATAATAGGTATTTCAGGGTATTTTATAAAGAGAAAATACACTTCGCGCATTTTTTTATTGTATCTTTGCAAAACAATTAAGAGGTAGGTATGAAATTATCAGATTTGAAGACCGGTGACAAGGGTGTGATCGTCAAGGTTTCCGGGCATGGCGGATTCCGCAAGCGAATTCTTGAGATGGGCTTCATCAAAGGGAAAAAGATCGAAGTGCTTCTCAACGCTCCGCTTAAGGATCCTGTGAAGTACAAGATCATGGGCTACGAGGTGAGCCTGCGCCACAGCGAAGCGCAGTTGATAGAAGTCGTCACGCAGGCCGAGGCGCGGAAAATGCTCCATGAGCAGGACAGCCAACTGGCGCCCGCCATCGAAGTGGACAATGACGATCCCGACGATCCGCCGCTGACCCCCGAACAGCTGTCAGACATCGCCGAGAAGCGGAGCCGCACCATTAGCGTAGCCTTGGTCGGCAATCCGAACTGCGGCAAGACGTCGCTGTTCAACTTTGCCAGTGGGGCCCACGAGCGTGTGGGCAACTACTCCGGCGTGACCGTCGACGCAAAGACCGGACATACCGACTTTGATGGCTATCACTTTGATCTGGTCGACCTGCCTGGCACCTACAGCCTTTCCGCCTACAGCCCGGAGGAGCTCTATGTGCGCAAGCAACTGGTCGAGAAGACACCTGACGTCGTGATCAACGTAATCGACACGAGCAACCTGGAGCGCAACCTCTATCTGACGACCCAGCTCATCGACATGCACGTCCAGATGGTCGTGGCCCTGAACATGTTTGACGAGACCGAGCAACGGGGCGACCATGTAGACATCGACAAGCTCTCGGAGCTATTCGGCGTGCCGATGGTGGCCACCGTCTTCAAGACCGGACGAGGTGTCGAGGACCTCTTCCGCGCCGTCATACAGATTTATGAAGGAACGGAGGGCAGCACTCCTCACTTCCGCCATATCCACATCAACCACGGGCATGAGATCGAAAACGGCATCGCCGACATGCAGGAGCACCTCAAGCAGGAACCCGATCTGCGTCAGCGATATTCGACCCGCTATCTGTCGATCAAGCTTCTGGAGCATGACAAGGATGTCGAGGCGTTCGTCTCGCGCTTCCCTGACGCCAAGGAGATCCTGGAGCACCGTGACCACGCTTCGGCCCGCGTGAAGGAGGAAACGGGCGAAGACAGCGAGACCGCCATCATGGACGCCAAGTACGGTTTCATCCACGGCGCGCTGAAAGAGGCCGGCTATCACACCGGCAACAAGAAGGACACCTATCAGGTGACACATTGGATAGACAGCATCATGACCAACGAAGTGATGGGCTTCCCCATCTTTGTCCTGATCCTGCTCGTCATGTTCACAACCACCTTTGTGCTCGGCCAGTATCCCATGAACTGGATTGAGGCTGGCGTGAATTGGCTCACGGGATTCGTTGGCCACTACATGCCCGACGGTCCGGTGAAGGCCATGCTGACCGATGGCGTGCTCGGTGGTGTAGGCTCGGTCATCGTCTTCCTGCCCCAGATTCTCATCCTCTACTTCTTCATATCGTTCATGGAAGACAGTGGGTATATGTCCCGTGCCGCCTTCATCATGGACAAGCTGATGCACAAGATGGGCCTGCACGGCAAATCATTCATTCCGCTGATCATGGGGTTCGGCTGCAACGTTCCGGCCGTGATGGCTACACGCACCATCGAAAGCCGTCGGTCACGGCTCGTGACCATGCTCATCCTGCCCCTGATGAGCTGCGAAGCCCGCATACCGATCTACATCATGATCATCGGATCATTCGCCACGGCCGTCTGGCAAGGCCCTATCTTGATGTCGATCTACCTGATCGGCATACTCATGGCCGTCTGCATGAGCAAGCTGTTCACCGGAGTGCTGATCAAAGGTGAGGACACCCCGTTCGTCATGGAGCTCCCCCCCTACCGCTTCCCGACGTGGAAAGCCGTGTTCCGGCACACCTGGGAGAAAGGCAAGCAATATCTCAAGAAGATGGGCGGTATCATTCTCGTAGCCAGTATCATCATCTGGGCACTCGGCTATTATCCCCACGACGACCGCCTGCAGCAAAGGGAGCAACAGGAGTTCAGCTATATCGGCCGCATCGGCAAGGCCATCGAGCCCGTCTTCGCATTGCAGGGCTTCAACTGGAAACTGGATGTCGGCCTCGTTGCCGGTGTCGGCGCCAAGGAGATCGTAGCCTCGACGTTGGGTGTGCTCTATGCCAACGACGAGTCATACTCCGAGGATCTGCCCGGAGAGAAAGACAACCACAAGTATGAAGAGCTGAGAGAGAGGATGCAGAGCGACATTGCAGAAAGGCACGGGCTGGCTTATGACGAAGCCGGACCGATAGCCCGTCTGACCGGCTACAGCTTCCTTCTCTTCGTGCTGCTCTACTTCCCCTGCATCGCCACCATCGCCGCTATCAAGGGCGAGACCGGTTCGTGGAAGTGGGCCAGCTTCGCCGCCATCTACACGACAGTGCTGGCATGGGTCGTCTCTGCCCTTGTTTTCCAGATCGGCATGTTGTTCATATAACCCACAGCATATCCATGGGCCGCGCATAGGGGCGAGACCCGAAAAATAGAAACATTATGAAATCATTGAAGGAATTGTTCAGAATAGGCAAGGGGCCCTCGTCCAGCCACACCATGGGGCCGCAGAAAGCAGCCCAGATCTATCTCGGACGCCATCCTGAGGCCAAGCACTTCGAAGTGACACTCTACGGCAGCCTGGCCGCGACAGGCAAAGGGCACATGACAGATGTGGCCATCGAGGCAGAGTTGGCTCAAGTGGCGCCGACACGGATCGAATGGCAGCCGGACGTGTTCCTCCCCTTCCATCCCAACGGAATGAAATTCACGGCCGACGGGAAGGACGAATGGATCGTCTACAGTGTGGGAGGCGGCGCACTTTCGGAAGGCAAACCCACCGGCGACATGTTTGACACGCCGGAGGTCTATCCGCTCAACACGCTGACCAAAATCATGCACTGGTGCGAGAATAACGGTCGCAGCTATTGGGAGTACGTCGACAGTTGCGAATCGCCCGACATCTGGGACTATCTCCAGAAGGTATGGGACATGATGAAAGAGTCGGTAGAAAGAGGACTGAATCATGAGGGGGCGTTGCCCGGTCCGCTCAATCTGCCCCGCAAGGCACCATCCTATTATATCAAGGCAAGCGGCTACAAGCAATCGCTGCAGACACGCGGACTGGTCTACGCCTACGCGTTGGCCGTGAGCGAGGAGAATGCTTCGGGCGGCACCATCGTGACGGCTCCCACCTGCGGATCATGCGGAGTGGTGTCCTCGGTGCTCTATCATTTGGCCCGAGGCCATAACTTCAGCGACGCACGCATACTGCATGCGCTTGCCACGGCCGGCGTCATTGGTAACGTCGCCAAGCAGAATGCTTCCATCTCCGGTGCCGATGTGGGTTGTCAGGGCGAGGTCGGCGTGGCGTGCGCCATGGCCTCAGCTGCATCCTGTCAGCTGTTTGGAGGCAGTCCGTCACAGATTGAATATGCGGCCGAAATGGGTCTCGAGCATCATTTGGGCATGACCTGCGACCCTGTCTGCGGCCTGGTCCAGATCCCATGTATCGAGCGGAACGCTTTGGCTGCCGCACGCGCACTCGACGCCAATCTCTATGCTTCGTTCTCGGATGGAAAGCATCGCGTGAGTTACGACCGTGTGGTCGAGGTAATGAAACAGACAGGCCACGACCTCCCGTCACTCTACAAAGAGACTAGCACCGGCGGATTAGCCATAGGCTTCAAGAAAGTATAACATGATACAGACAATCATTGTCATTGCTGTCGTCACGGGCTGTGTGGCCTATGCAGGTCGGCATATCTACAAAGAGATCAAACGAAACAGCCAATGTGAGAATTACGGTTGTGCGGGCTGTGCATTCTATGAGAAATGCAAGCGTAACAAAAAAATTAATTGAGAAAATATTTGCAGATGTCGAATATTTCCCTTACCTTTGCAACCGCTTATATCAGTAGGCACGGTGCCTTGTCCGAACGGTTAGGTAACGGTCTGCAAAACCGTTCAAAGCGGTTCGACTCCGCTAGGCACCTCGCAAGTTTACGCAGCTGACAGACAATCTGTCGGCTGCTTTTTTTGAGTTTTCGTGGCTCAGTAGGAAAAAGG
>ONHE01000092.1 GCA_900317545.1 uncultured Prevotella sp.
AGCGCCCCCATCAGTCGGGTGGAGACCCCCCAGGAAGTGGCCCATACATATTGCGGTTTGTTGTCCTTGTCGAGATAGGTCACGTCAAAACTCTTGGCGAAATTCTGCCCGAGGAAATGCGAAGTTCCGCTCTGGAGTGCTTTCCCGTCCTGCATCATCGCCTCGATGGTATAGGTGTCGAGTGCCCCCGCAAAGCGTTCCGTTTCACTCTTTTCACCTCTGATGACCGGAACGGCCATGAATCGCTCCACAAAGTCGGCATACACATGGAGCATCTGGCGTGCTTCTTCGCGCGCTTCCTGCTCGGTGGCGTGAGCCGTGTGTCCTTCCTGCCAAAGAAATTCGGATGTGCGGAGGAACGGACGTGTGCGGAGTTCCCAGCGCATGACGTTGCACCATTGGTTGCACTTGATAGGCAGGTCGCGCCAGCTGTGGATCCATCCCTTGTACGTGTTCCATATCATGGTCTCCGATGTTGGGCGGATGATGAGTTCTTCCTCCAATTTTGCTTCCGGGTCAACGATAATATCTTTGCCGTCATCACTTGTTTTCAGGCGGTAATGGGTCACGATCGCACTCTCTTTGGCAAATCCCTTGACATGCTCTGCTTCACGCGCGAAGAAGCTCTTGGGAATCAGTAGTGGGAAATAAGCATTTTGAACGCCGATTTTCTTGAACTCACGGTCAAGTTCGGCCTGCATCTTCTCCCAGATTGCATACCCATAGGGTTTGATGATCATACAGCCTCTGACAGGCGATTGTTCTGCCAGATCAGCCTTCACAACCAAGTCGTTGTACCACTGACTATAGTTTTCTGCACGCTTGGTCAATTCCTTTAGTTCTTTTGCCATAAATGTCTTCTACGTTTAAATCTATGTTTTCGCAATGCGAATAGGGAAATCCATATGCTCTTTTAGGATTTTTCCTTTCGAGCAGAATGATTATTGCGCTAATTTTGCAACAAAGTTAGTGCAATTCAGTCGAAATACAAAATAAACGCATTGTTTTTTGTTTCGGCGCAGTGATTCATCGGATGAATTTACAGCTTTTACACTAAAAAATGAGAAGGAATCGACTGTAATGGTAAAAAAAGCAGTATCTTTGCTGTGCATTTTGATGAAATGAAGTTTATAGTAGTTTAATGTAAAATAAAAAGATTATGAAGAAAATGAAATCAATGACACTTGCATTGTGTCTTCTGACCGTGATCGGTTGTGGTACAAAGCAGGGCACGGGTGCTCTGATCGGTACCGGTGGCGGTGCAGCGTTAGGTGCTATCATCGGTAAAATTGCCGGCAATACGGCTGTCGGTGCCGCTATCGGTGGTGCTGTCGGTGCAGGAGCCGGTGCCATGATTGGCCGTCACATGGACAAGGTGGCTGCCGAAACGGCTGCCCAGGTGCAAAATGCGAAGGTGGAAGAAGTGACCGATGCCAACGGACTGAAAGCAGTAAGAGTGACTTTCGATAGCGGCATTCTCTTTGCTACGAATAAGGCTGACCTGAATGCGAAGTCTAAGACCGAACTGGCCAAGTTCTCCTCTGTGCTGAAAAGCAACCAGGACTGCCACGTGGATATCTATGGCCACACGGATTCTACTGGCAATGACGGTATCAATGTACCCTTGAGCAACAACCGCGCACAAAGCGTTGTCAACTATCTCAAACAGTGCGGCGTTGCAGCTTCTCAGTTCCAGAATGTCGTGGGCAAGGGTAGCTCGGAACCGGTGGCTGACAATGCAACAGCTGCCGGTCGTCAGCAGAACCGCCGTGTGGAGGTATATCTCTATGCAAGTCCTGCAATGGTTGAGGCTGCAAATAACGGCACGCTGAAATAAGTCAATACTGAACTGTTAAAGATCGATAAGGGCGCACAAAGTGTGCGCCTTTTTTGTTCGTTATGAATGTCATTCTAAAGTTCGTAAGATGGGTCATTGCCCTCTTCTTCGCTTCAACGATCTTGGCCGTTGTTGCGTATCGTTTCATACCCGTATATGTCACGCCATTGATGATTATCCGGTGCTTGCAGACCGGAAGTTTCACGATCCACCATCACTGGGTTGCGCTTGATGACATGTCCAAGCATATGCCGGTGGCCGTGATGGCGAGCGAAGACCAACGCTTCCTGATGCATCATGGGTTCGACTATGATGCCATAGAGAAGGCTGCCATTCATAATCGGAGAAACAAAGGCACCAAGCACGGGGCAAGTACCATCTCCCAACAAACGGCAAAGAATGTCTTCCTGTGGCCCGGAAGATCATGGGTGAGAAAGGGTTTTGAAGTTTATTTCACGGCATTGGTTGAGCTGTTGTGGAGCAAACAGCGCATCATGGAGGTCTATCTCAATTCGATAGAAATGGGGGAGGGCATCTATGGATTGGATGCATGTGCCGAATATCATTTTGACAAGCGTGCGGGAGAGCTGTCCAGAGCCGAATGTGCGCTGATCGCCGCAACACTCCCCAATCCGAGAAAATTCAGTTCCAAGAATCCTTCAGCCTATGTGCGGATGCGGCAGAGGCAGATTCAGCGTGAGATGAAATTTATTCCAACTTTCCCCAAAGAGGGCGAGGACATCAATCCCAGAACCGTGGTCGGAGGTGCCTATGCGAGATAAACAGTCAATGGAACAGCAATTACTACAGCAACTGAGCGACACGCAGCGCGAGGCGGTCGTTTATACAGACGGACCACAGCTCGTCATCGCGGGTGCCGGATCAGGCAAGACACGGGTCCTGACCTACAAGATCGCTTACCTGCTTCAACAGGGAATGCGCCCATGGAACATCCTGGCGCTCACGTTTACGAACAAGGCGGCAAACGGAATGAAGGAGAGAATAGGACAGCTCGTGGATGAAGAGTCGGCCCGAATGTTGCAGATGGGCACTTTCCATTCGGTTTTCGCGCGGATCCTGCGTGTCGAATCGCAGGTGCTTGGCTATTCCCCGCAATTTACAATTTACGATGAAAGCGACTCTCGGTCGTTGATCAAGAGTATCCTCAAGACCATGGGACTCGATGACAAGACCTATAAGCCGTCAACTGTTCATGGCAGGATCTCAATGGCCAAGAATTATCTGACACTGCCGGATCAGTATTCGGCAGATCAGGATTTGATCTCCCGCGACCGCCATCAGCGCTTGCCGGAAATCCATAAGATCTATCATGCTTATCAGCAACGGCTTAAGCAGGCCAACGCCATGGATTTTGACGATCTGCTGGTGCAGACCTATCTGCTGTTCAGGCAGCATGAAGATATCCGGCAGAAATATGCCGCACGCTTCCAATATGTATTGGTCGACGAGTACCAAGATACAAACTATGTCCAGCAGCAAATCGTCTGGCTGCTCACGAAGGAGAACCAACGTGTTTGCGTAGTGGGTGATGACTATCAGAGCATCTATGCCTTTCGAGGCGCGAATATCAAGAACATCCTGGACTTTCAGCAGATTTATCCGGACAGCAGACTGTTTAAATTAGAGCAGAACTATCGTTCCACGCAGTTGATTGTCGGGGCGGCTAACTCGCTGATGAAACACAACGAGCGCCAGATTCCCAAGGATGTCTACAGCAAAAACGAGGTTGGCAACAAGGTGATCGTCAAGGAGACACTCTCGGACCGGCGTGAAGCAGCCACCGTATGTCAGGAAATCCAGCAACTGAGACGGAAGGATCATGCCGAATACAGCGACATCGCGATCCTCTACCGCACCAATGCGCAAAGCCGTAACTTTGAGGAAGAGATGCGGAAACCGGAAGTAAACATTCCCTATCGCATCTATGGCGGGCTGAGCTTCTATCAACGCAAGGAGATAAAGGACGTCATTGCCTATCTCAGATTGGTGGCCAACCCGGATGACGAGGAAGCGTTCCGACGGATTATCAACTATCCCGCAAGGGGCATAGGCAACACCACGGTTGAAAAACTGATGCAGACGGCCGCAAGAGAAAGGGTCTCACTCTGGGAAGTAATTGCCAATCCACAGGATCATCGGCTTGATGTCAACAAGGGAACTTCGGCCAAGCTGGCATCCTTCGAACAGCTTATCAGCGGCTACATGCTTGATGCGCAGAAGATGGATGCCTACACTCTGGCCCAGCATGTCATCAAGTCGAGTGGCATCTATGCGGACATAGCTGTCGACCGGACACCGGAAGGCATCGCAAGACTGGAAAACCTGGAGGAACTGCTCAATGGTGTCAGCGACTTTGTAGAGAGTCAAAAGGAACAAGATTTGGGACAACAGATTTTCGTCACTGATTATCTGCAGCAGGTGTCACTGATGACTGATCTGGACAGCGATGACAATTCCGAAAGCCGCGTGTCGCTGATGACGATTCATTCGGCCAAAGGCCTCGAGTTTAAATATGTATTCATCGTCGGCTTGGAGGAAAACATCTTTCCGAGTCCGATGTCTTCTGCCTCTCTCGCAGAGTTGGAGGAGGAGCGCCGTTTGCTCTATGTTGCCATTACAAGAGCTGAGAAATACTGCTGCCTCACATGGGCTCACTGCAGGTACAGATTTGGCAAAATGGACGCCTTCATCAATCCCAGTCGCTTCCTGAACGAAATTGATCCGCAATTCTTACTAATAGACGGCGAAAAACATACGGATGATTTTGGTGTGATGAATTTCAATTCCAAGCCATCGTTCCGACAGAGGGATTATGAAAGCAATCGTCCTTATACAGGCACTCGGGAGTGGGGGGAGGGATTCCCGAAAATGGCCAGTCGGATGCAGAACTCCCGTCCGGTCGCCGGACAGTTCATGGCTGATCCCAAGCCAAAGATCACGACGCCGCGCCAACCGGAACGGGCGGTCGATCCACTCTCCGAAAGTTTTAAACAGAGGTTGCTGCAATCGGGAGGCCGACTGAAAAAGATTGAGCAGGCTATGGCCAACGGAGGCAGAACGGCACCGGAATTCCGTCAGGCCGGAAATCCGTCTCAACCATCCTTAGAAAGTCTATCTGTCGGTACAAAAATTGAGCACCAGCGTTTCGGTGTAGGCACTGTCACGCGCATAGAAGGTACGGGAGAGAACACGAAAGCAACGGTCGATTTTGAGTTGACGGGCACCAAGCAGCTGCTGCTGAAGTTTGCCCGATTTAAGATTGTGAACTAACGTCTGACGGGCTTTAGCCTATCCATAAGCTGCCGCATACTTGTGGATAGGCTAAAGTTGTCTTATGGATAAGCCAATGCTATCTTTTTCATCCTCCCGTACGATCTTTCGCTCCGTAGTTCCTTGTTTTGGCCACCGACCTTCATCGTGACACTGTTGGCCAGGAAGAGGTTGACATAGAGGTTGCGGTCTTTCACCGCATGGACATATCGCTGTCGAGGCTCGCACGGCTGATGAGACCATTTCTTTTCGCAACGTTACGTCATTATTTTCAATTCACGCGCAACGATCGCCCAAGAATCATGTAAGAATCTTACAAAAAAAGGGCGTATCAAAAATGATGATACACCCCTCACATTTGCTTTCGCATTATCTACTTATTTCTTTTTCGCATCTGTAGTTGCCGACAGATTTCCCTTGTATGCCTTGTTCAGACCGGCAATAACCTCATTGGTGATGTCATAAGCCTTGTCTGCATAGAGGAGGTTGTCGCCCGCCTTGCTCAAAATGAGACTGTATTTCTTATCCTTGTTATAGGCCTTGAGGAAATGCTGGATGGAGTCGCGCAACGCCTCATTGTACTTATTAGTTTCTACCTGGAACTCATTGCTGAGACGCTGATTCAGCGTCTGCAAATCATTGTTCTGGCGTTGCAGGTTGGATTGGATGGCCTCGGCCTGCTCACGCGTATAGGCATTTTGCTGGATTTTCTGCTGGAAATTGGCTGCTGCTGCCTGAAGCTGCTGCTGCTTTTGTCCGAGCGTATTCTGTATATTCTGCCCTTTCTTCTGCAGGATAAGTGCGTATTCTTTACAGAACTTATACTGACTCATGATGGAATCAACCTCCACATAAGCAATTTTCATTGTTGAAGGAGCAGCGTTGACGGCAACATCATTCTTGGGATCAACTTGTGGATTGCTCTTGTTGCAAGAGGTTACGGCCAATGTAGTCACGGCTACTACGGCCATCGTTCTAAAAATAGTTTTATTCATATCTTTATCAATACATTAACTCGAGAATCATTTTAGTAAACTTTGCCTGCGGCTCGTGCTTCCAGATCCTGCTCTATGACGCAATGGATGCCCTTCGTTTTTAGTGGCTCACTGTCTTCGATGTGTATGGAAGAGAAACGACCATCTTTCCGGAAGATCAATTTCACGGCCAATAATGCTACGGCTATAGCAATTATTAACATGCTTAATAGTAAAGTTTCTATCATTTTTCTTACTTTTGCATTTGCTAATATGTTGCAAAGATAATGGAAATCATGAAATTGACAAAATAAAACCTTAAAAAAATGTGTAACGTAGAATTAAAGCCTCATCGAGTTTTCGAGCAATTTGCAAAAATCAATCAGATTCCCCGTCCATCAAAGCATGAAGAGCGGATGATCGAGTATTTGAAAGAATTCGCCAAGGAGCGTGGACTGCAAGTCAAAGTAGATGAAACGGGCAATGTACTCATTTCTAAACCTGCCACCAAAGGCATGGAAAACAAGCCAACCGTCATCCTGCAGAGCCATATGGACATGGTGTGTGACAAACTTGTCGATGTCGAGTTCGACTTTCATAAAGATGCCATACAAACCTACGTGGACGGCGAATGGCTACACGCCAAAGGGACGACGTTAGGAGCCGATGACGGCATCGGAGTTGCCATTGAGTTGGCCATTCTGGACTCTGACAATATCGAGCATGGACCGATCGAATGTCTTTTCACTCGTGATGAGGAGACAGGATTGACAGGTGCGTTCGGCATCCAATCCGGATTCATGAGTGGCAGATATCTTATCAATCTTGACTCTGAGGATGAAGGGCAGATTTTCGTTTCCTGTGCCGGTGGCATCAATACGAGCGCAAAGTTTGAATTCAAGCGCGAGGAAGCATCTGACTATTTTTTCATGGAGGCATCACTGAAAGGACTGAACGGCGGACATTCTGGTGATGATATCAATAAAAAGCGTGCCAACGCCATCAAGATCATGGCCCGGTTCCTCTATCTCATCCAGCAAAAGACAGATCTCCGCCTCGCACAATGGAATTCGGGAAAAATGCACAATGCCATCCCACGCGACGGCAAGATCATCTTCGCCGTACCTGCAGATATGAAAGAAGAGGTGAAAGCAACATGGAACCAATTCACCGCAGCCGTAGAAGACGAATATCATGTGACCGATAAAGGAATGGTATGGGCATTGGGTAGCACAGAGGCTCAGCCGGTGTTGCCGACTGAAATCAGCAGAAAGCTGATCATGGCCATACAGGCTTTGCACAACGGCGTAATGTCAATGTGTCAGGATGAGGCGCTCGCATGGATGGTTGAAACCTCGAGCAACGTTGCTGTTCTCCAGACATCAGACACAGAAGCGTCTGTCGTGACGAGCCAGAGATCAAACGTCATGAGCAACCTCAGGAACATGGCCAACACGGTGAAGGCTACCTTTGAACTGGCCGGCGCAAAAGTTATCCAGAATGATGGCTATCCCGCATGGAAGATGAACCCCGAGTCCAAACTGACCAAGATTGCCGTTGAGGAATATCGGAAGCTCTTCGGCAAAGATCCGAAAGTACTCGGCATCCACGCAGGATTGGAATGCGGACTGTTCTCAGAGAAGTATCCCAATTTAGACATGGTCAGTTTCGGTCCGACGCTCCGTAATGTCCACACGCCCGATGAGGCACTCCACATCCCAACAGTCCAGAAAGTATGGGATCACCTGCTGGCCATACTGAAGAACATTACCGAATAAGATGAAGAAAAGCTTATTGTCCTCTCTTCTCTTCCTTTCGCTGCTTTTGACCAATTGTGGTGCAAGGCATAAGGCACAGAACGTTGTTGATGAATTCCTGAAACAACACTTGGTGTCGGACAGCTACGACTTGGAAAGCCTCACTGACCTCGACTCTACGTTCTATGTAACAGACTCGATGGTTCAGCTGATGCACCAGCGGGCTGCGGCGAACCCGATGTTCAAACCGTCGGTTAGCTATCAGCCCAGAACACCAAAATTGCTTTTCATGCATGTGAAGGTGAGTCAAAACGGACAGTCGTATAAACAAACTTTCTATTTCGACAGTACATTGACTGGCGTCGTATCGTTTAAGAACGACTGACAGCGGTGCAAATAAGGAACCGAGGATCTTATGGACGAGAGCGATTATCCAATGCGCTTGTTTTATGATTCAGACGCCTCCTCTTTTCCTTGTTATTCATCAAAATGAAGAGGTGGATCGAATTTAAAGACGACCTTCTGAAATGTTATAGATAGATCAGATCATAATAAAAGAGCCGTATCATTCCTAAATAAGTTTTGGTGATACGGCTCTTTTTATGGATAGAGGAAAAAGTCTTGTTTCAGTTTATAACTTCATTCTCTCGAAAACTGAGTTTTGATACAACCTCTCTGTTTCTTATAAAATGTAAAAAGGGGATGCTTCTGAATGCTGATACATTCCCACGGGCAGGCTCCCCTCGCTCTTTGACATACTGACACACACGACGGAAACGAAAATCCAACGGCCGAGGTTTGGAGTTGTCGTTGGAAAATCGTATATTTGCATAAAATTGGCTGCACTCGGCAAATTGAAAGTAAACTTTCTTTGCCCTCGCTTGCACAATTTTTGCTCTCGAAATCAAAACAATTGAAAGACATGGCAAAGATTACCGTTCAGAACATACCAGTTTCTATTATCAAAGTAAATGCTGACGATTACATCAGCCTTACAGACATGTTGCGTGCAAAGGATGGGGATTTCTTTTTCTCCAACTGGCTTCGGAACCGTAACACGGTGGAGTTTCTCGGCATTTGGGAGCAGTTGAACAATCCCAACTTTAATTGTGCCGAATTCGACATAATTAAAAGTCAGGCGGGGCTTAACAGTTATCGTCTCAGTGCCAAGGAATGGATGAGCAAGACAAATGCTATCGGCATTATTTCTAAGGCAGGTCGCTACGGTGGTACATACGCCCACCGCGATATAGCCTTCGAGTTTGCCATGTGGATAAGTCCGGAGTTCAAGGTGTATTTGATTCGCGAGTTCCAACGCCTCAAGACGGAGGAGCAGAAGCAGTTGGGCTGGTCGGCCAAGCGCGAGTTGTCGAAAATCAACTACCGCATCCACACCGACGCCATCAAGCAGCACCTTATACCAGCCGAGGTGACACAGGCGCAGGCAAGCGTCATCTATGCGGAGGAGGCCGACGTGCTGAACGTGGCCATGTTCGGCATCACCGCCAGGCAATGGCGCGAGGCGAACCCCACGCTGAAAGGCAACATACGCGACTATGCCACCATCAACGAGTTGATTTGCCTGTCGAACATGGAGAACATCAATGCCGTGCTCATCGACGAGGGCGTCGCACAGGGCGAACGCCTGTTGAAACTCAACCAAGTGGCCATCCAGCAGATGCGTGTATTGGAGGGTGAAACTTCGCGCAGATTGCTGACCGACGAGAATCTCTGACGCACACACGACGGAAACAAGAAACTGCAACAAATCGGCCGAAATGTTTGGAATTTCCACTTATTAGTATTACATTTGCATACAACGCAATCAGAAAGGATAAGAAAATGGACACAGTAACAGTAAGAAAGCCAGCGTCTTTCAGACTGAACGCCGAACTGCTCGAAACGCTGAAGCGTCACGCCAAGGCCGCCAACCGCAGCCTGAACAACTATGTGGAGAGCGTGCTGCTTGATGCCATGTACTTTGAGCCGAACGAGGAAACAAAGGCCGCCATTGAGGAAGCCCGGTCGGGAAAACCCTCTGCCGGCACACTCGACATTTCCAACTTTGACGCATTTGTGAAATCCATAGACGAGATTGATGAAACGGATTGACTACAGTGTCAAGGCAAAGAAAGACCTGAAACGCTGCCGGCACAAGCCGCGCGAATTAAAAGAACTCTTCAGTGTGCTGGAAATGTTGGCTCGTGGGCAAAATCTCCCCTCGACTTATTATCCCCATTTGCTGCATGGCGAATACGAAGGGTGTATGGAATGTCATGTCAAAAGTGATTTTCTGCTCATTTGGATAGATGAAGATTCGTCAACTATACGGGTGCTAAGGCTTGGCAGCCACTCCGAACTTTTCAGAAAATACTGAACGTTTTTTTATTGTCACACGTTCCCGAACGGAGCGTGGAACTGTTGTTTTCAAATGTTTACTTCCTTTTTCGTTCTCCGTTGTGCGGTCATTGTGTCAAGAAGCATCGTCGGAACTTCCCGATGATGCTTCCGCGAAAGAAAAAGCACTGTCGGGAGTTCCGCAACCGCTTCCGTAAGAGAAAAAGCAGTGTCGGAACGTCCCGACGGTGCTTCCACGAAGAAAAAAGCGCTGTCGGACTTTCCGCAAGCATTTCGATGGGCAGGGAAGCATCGTCGGAAATGCCTGACGTGTGTGTATAAAACCTAATGTTCAACTTAAAAAACAGACAGATTATGACAACAAAAGCCATTCAGCATCTCGACCTCACACGCCTGCGCGTGGAGGAGGACTTCGGATTCCAGAAACTCACCATCGCAGAGGTTGACAAACTGCCGCTCGCCGACAGCAAGCCGGGCTACACCCTGGGCCTGAAGACCGCCGTCGAAGCCTTCAGGCAGGCATACGGGAAATTCGACGACGCGCTGAAAGCATCGGCCACCGTGCCCGCCGCCAAGGTGGCAGCCGAGATGGACGCGCAGCGCGACGAGTCATGGCGCGCCATGCGCGAGTATGTCAAGGCAACGATGGCCTACCCTGTGTTCGACATCGCGCAGACGGCCGCTGAAGTGTACGACCTGTTCAAGAAATACGGCGACCTTGCCACGCTGCCGCAGACCGAGGAGACAGGCCGGCTGCACAACCTGCTGCAGGATCTCTCGGCCATCGACAGCGGGCGCATGACCGCTGCCAACTTCACGACGCCGTTCGAGCATCTGCGGCAATGCGAGAAGGATTATCTTGTTGCCGCAGGCGAGCGTGCCGCGCAGGAGGGAGCCGTCGAGGTGGGCATCATCAAACAGTCGCGCATAGCCGCCGATGCCGCCTGCCGCACGCTCACCGACATGGTGAACGCCCTCGCCATCGTGAACGGTGCGGAACCTTACAAGCCGTTCGTCGAACCCGTGAACGCGCATATCGACCGCATGAAGGCGGTGCTGGCGGCACGGCGCACCAAAGCCAAGAACAGCCCCAACCCCTCCCCGAAAGGGAAGGGGCGCGAGGACAAACAGTATGCCGAGGAGCTCGCGCGCCTCAAGGCGATGATAGCCGAGTATGAGCTGTCGTCGCACCTCACGCCCGGCATCGTGCAGTTTACAGGCCTCGCGGCCGGCAAGGATGCCACGCGCGCCTATCAGGTCTACCTCTCCGACCAGCCCGCCGACCTCTTCTGGCTCACGGTGAAGGACGGCAAACTCAAGGATACAGAGTTCAAGATTCAGCCCGGACAGCCGGGAGGGTTGGAGACGGAGAAGATCAAGTAGCCCCATTGAATAGCTGATTTTTTTTATGACTCTCTAATTTTGTCGGCGCAAGGCTTGTTGGGAAACAGGGCTTGCGCCCTCATCATTTCATCTCCTCCTCCCCCCCCGCACACGCGTTAACCGCTCCCGAAGTCATCGGGGTGAAAGCACGGTTCTGGCTTACAGCCTGCATGGTTTCCATTAATATGGGTCAGCCTATGGACAAAATCACTGTCCGTGCGTCTTTAAGAAAAAAAACTCAGATAAATTCCGATCATGACAATCTATAGATGGATCTGGCTCATAGGCAGTCTGCTGGTCACCTTGACGGGAGCAGCACAGGAACTGGCCTTCCCCGGTGCAGAGGGCTGTGGACGCTTCACCACCGGCGGGAAGCGCGTCGACGGATGTGACACCGTGGTCTGCTGCACGCCATGCAGGTCAGAGCGGGCCAAGGATGATTGAACTTCAGACACCGTTAGTAAAACTGAAAGATTATTATATACAACTAATCATGAAACAAAAAATCCTGTACGCAGCTGCCGCTGCATTGTTGGTTCCGGTCATGAGCTATGCTCAGTACCCACAGATAACGGATGAAGCGCACGCTAAATTTGATTCTTTGTCGCGCGTGTGGACTGCCCACTCAGACAGTGCGTGGGCCGCAGCGTTCCCCATTGTCATCAAGGAGGCCAAGGAGGGACGCCCTTACGTGCCCTGGGCTTCACGTCCTTACGATCTCCGACAGGCCAGGATCCCGGCCTTCCCCGGAGCTGAGGGAGGCGGCATGTTCTCGTTCGGAGGCCGTGGCGGAAAGGTCTTGACCGTCACCAACTTGAATGACGACGGTCCGGGATCATTCCGCTGGGCCTGCGAACAGGGTGGGGCGCGCATCGTTGTGTTCAATGTGTCGGGCATTATCATGCTGAAAACACCGGTCATCTTGCGTGCCCCCTACATCACCATCGCCGGGCAGACGGCTCCGGGTGACGGCGTCTGCATCGCCGGACAGTCATTCCAGGTCAACACGCACGATGTCGTCGTGCGCCATATGCGCTTCCGTCGCGGCAACACGGATGTCTGGTACCGCGAGGACAGCTTCGGTGGAAACCCCGTAGGCAATATCATGATCGACCACTGCTCCTGTGAATGGGGACTCGATGAGAACATTTCGTTCTATCGCCACATGTTCAATCTGGGCGACAAAGCGGGAAACCGCAAGGAGCCAACGGTCAATGTGACCATCCAGAACACGATCTCCGCCAAGGCCCTCGATACCTACAACCATGCCTTCGGCAGCACCATCGGCGGCGAGAACGCTTCCTTCATGCGCAATCTTTGGGCCGACAACACGGGCCGAAATCCGTCGATCGGGTGGGGAGGTGTGTTCAATTTCGTCAACAACGTGATCTACAACTGGGTCCACCGTACGGCCGACGGCGGCGAATACAGCACGATGTCCAACTTCATCAACAACTACTATAAGCCCGGTCCGTTGACGCCGAAGAACCAGAATGTGGGCTGGCGCATCCTCAAAAGCGAAAGCCGCTCGGGCAAGCTGTTCCCCTTCAAGCAGTTTGGACGCGTCTATGCCGTCGGCAACATCGTCGAAGGCTATCCGAAAATCACGGCAGACAACTGGGCAGGGGGCATCCAGACTGCCGACAAGGACGGCGAACTGACCGGCGAGGAACTGGCTATGATGCGGTCCGACGAGCCGTTCGTGATGCCGCCGTTGACCATCCTGCCGTCGTCCGAGACCTTCGAGTATGTCATGAACAATGTGGGCGCTACGCTCCCCAAGCGTGACATCGTCGACCGGCGCATCATCGAGGAGGTGAGGACAGGACAGGCTTACTACGTGAAAAAGCTCGACAAGAAGAACCCCTACGGCAATCTCTGGGGGCTGTCGCCGAAGTCGCAGAAGGAGGATGGCACCTTCAAGTATCGCCGGCTGGACAATGAGTCCTACAAATTGGGCATCATCACCGATCCCGCACAGATGGGAGGCTATCCCGAATACAAGGGGAAGCCGCGCGTAGATACCGACGGAGACGGTATGCCTGACGATTGGGAGCGGGCCAACGGGCTGGATCCGAACGATCCGACTGATGCCAACAAGGACTGCACCGGTGACGGATATACCAACATCGAGAAATATATCAACGGTATCAGTACCACTCAAAAGACCGACTGGACTGATCTCAGGAACAACCACGACACCCTTTCCGGAAAGACGTCCCTGTAATATATAAGGTATGAAAAAGATTTCATTATTCATGATGGTCATCCTCTGGAGCCTCGGCATCTCCGCCCAGGTCAGCCTGGACAGCGGGAACCGCGATGCCCAATATGTCAAGACCATTGTCGGAAGGTCACAGAAGATCGTCGGTCAGCTTGCAATGCGGGATGACGCTGCCAAGGAGAACGTGCTCCATATCATAGCCAACCGCTACTTTCTGCTCAATGATATCCACGACGGATACAGGCAGGAGATGGACCGCCTGAAGCAGGACGCGTCCGTGGATCCGTCGGAGAAGAAGCGCAGGCAGGCCGCCTTGCAGGACAATCGGGACGCCCGGCTCTATCAACATCACTTTGAATTTGAGGCCGGACTGTCCCGCTATCTCACCGACAAGCAGATTGAGCAGGTGAAAGACGGTCTCACCTACGGTGTCGTAGGCGTGACCTACAAAGCCTATGCGGACATGATCCCCACGCTGAAGGACACGGAGAAGGTCCAGATCATGGCCTGGTTGAAGGAGGCCCGTGAGTTTGCGATGGATGCGGGCGATTCGAAAGCGAAGCACGCATGGTTCGGCAAATACAAGGGGAGGATCAACAACTGGCTCTCGAAGCGGGGCTATGACCTGACCAAAGAGCGTCAGGCCTGGCAGCAAAGAATCGAAGCGCGAAAGAAGAATTAAAACATCTTGAAATCAGATACTTATGACTTTGTTTCGGCAAAACGCTTCGGAGGCAGGCGCAGACGGTGTCTTGGGGCAGCCCGGAGGTATCATCTGAAGCCTCCGGAGCAATCGTCTTGAGCTTTCAAAGATATTGTCTTGGGTTTTCAAAGATATTGTCTTGGGTTTTCAAAGATATCCTTTCGGCCGTCCAAATGATACATATGCAGCGATGAAACATAATCTCACAGTCTTTGTCCTCGCACTTGCGGCTTTTCTGTACGCCCCGAGTGCCTTTTCCGCACCGACCATCCCGTTGGATTACTCCTATTGTGGTTACCGCCAATCAGCGGTCCGCATACCCGACGCACCTGTCAAAGTGTTTGTCCCATTGATGCCCGGCGACAATGCCGGACGCATCCAGAAAGCCATCGACTATGTGTCTTCGCTCAGACCGGACAAGAAGACCGGTCTGCGCGGAGCCGTGCTCCTTGATGCCGGAACGTTTGAGATCGGCGAGGCGCTCCGGATCCGCACCTCGGGCGTCGTGCTGCGGGGCAAGGGTCGCAAGCAGACAGTCCTGCTGAAAAAAGGCGTGGACCGGGGGGCCGCCGTCTACATTGAGGGCGTCGACAATCTCCGTATCGCAGACACATTGGATGTCGTTTCCGATTACGTGGCAGTCAATGCGACCTCCCTGACCGTAAAGGGACAACTCCGTCAGGGCGATCTGGTCAAGGTCTGCAGACCCTGCACGAAGGAGTGGATCGATCATCTGCGCACCAGTAATTTCGGTGGTGGATCCGACTTAGCCTACTGGGGCTGGCACGAGGGCGATGCAGACGTCTGCTGGGACCGCACGGTCGTCACCGGCGGAAGCACCGTGACGTTGGATGTTCCGTTGACAGTCGCGCTCGACAAACGATGGGGATCGGCCAAGGTCTGCACGTATACGTGGCCGGGACGCATACAGGATGCCGGTGTCGAAAACCTGACCATCCAGTCTGATTACGATGCGCACTATCCTAAGGATGAGGATCATTGCTGGAACGGGGTTTACATCGATGCGGCCAAGGATTGCTGGGTGCGCCTCGTTGACTTCCGCCATCTGGCGGGATCGGCTGTCATCATCCAGCCCGGGGGATCGCAGGTGACGGTCGAGGACTGCACTTCCCGCGAACCCGTTTCTGAGATCGGCGGCCACCGCAGATATACCTTCTATACCTTGGGAGAAAAGGTCTTGTTCCAGCGTTGCTGGTCGGAGCAGGGCATACATGACTTTGCCGCGGGCTATTGCGCGCCCGGTCCGAATGCCTTCGTGCAGTGTGCGTCCCACGAATCGTTGGGCTTCAGCGGCTCCGTCTCGATGTGGGCCACGGGCCTGCTGTTTGACGTGGTCGACATAGACGGGCATGACCTGTCGTTCAGAAATCTCGGATTGGACAACTTCGGGGCTGGTTGGAGCACCGCAAACAGCATGATGTGGCAATGCTCTGCGGCCAACATCTGGAGCGATGATCCTGACGACGATGCCCGGAACTATGTACGCGGCTGCTGGTCAGACTTCCGCGGCACCTCCCGGATGGATGATTCGAACAACCATGTCCGTCCCTGGAGCCTCTTTGCCGATCAGCTCTCCAAGCGCCTCGGCCGTGATGTGGACGATATATGCCGCATCTATCCGCGCAGCACAGTGGCCTCCACGAGCCCCACCATCGTACAGGCACAGCAGTTTACAGCCGCATCCCGCATCCCCAAAGTGACCATGGACATGTGGATCGACAGTGCTGTCTTTCGGGCGTCCGTCTCGTCCGTGGGCATCAGAAGTGTGGATGCCGTCAAGGATCCGTCGGCTCCGGCCTCCGTGGAGAAGCACGGTTACGCCGTCGAAAACGGCCGCTTGGTCATGGACCACCGGCTTTTGGTCGGCGGACGGCATAACGTTCCGTGGTGGAGTGGGCGTCTGAATCCAAACTTCCTCAAGCGTGCGTCCTATGGTATCACACGTTTTGTGCCCGGCAGGGAAGGCCTCGGCCTCACCGACCGCATAGATAGCGTTGTGTCGAAGATGGTCTCCACGCATACCTTGATGCTCAATCAGAACTACGGACTGTGGTATGATCGCCGCCGCGATGACCACGAACGCATCCGCCGCAAGGATGGTGAGGTGCTTGCTCCGTTTTACGAACAGGCTTTCGCACGCAGCGGACAGGGCAAGGCATGGGATGGGCTGAGCAAGTATGACCTGTCACGTCTGAACAGGTGGTACTATTTCCGGCTCAACCAATTCGCACATGAGGGCAGTGCCAAAGGATTGCTCTTGATGAACCAGCACTATTTTCAGCACAACATATTGGAGGCTGGCGCCCATTGGGTAGACTGTCCTTGGCGCACGGCGAACAATATCAACGGCACCGGATTTCCCGAACCTGTCATCTTCTCGGGTGACAAGCGGATCTTCTATGCGGACTATTTCTACGATCTGAACAACCGCCCTTTGCGCGACCTTCACCATCAATATATCTTCCAGACACTTGATGCGCTGGCCGGACAGCCCAACGTCATCCATTCCATCGGAGAGGAGTTCACCGGTCCTTTGCACTTTGTGAAGTTCTGGCTGCAGACCATTGACGAGTGGGAACGGTTGCACGGGCAGAAGGTCCTCGTGTCCTTGGCGGTCAATAAGGATGTCCAGGACGCCGTCCTTGCTGATCCCCGGCTGGCCCGGATCGTTGATATCATCAATGTGGAGCAATGGTATTACCACAACAAAGGAATCTACGCGCCTGACGGCGGACTGAATATGGCCCCGCGCCAGTATGCCCGTCAGATCAAGGCAGGCAGTGTCCGGTTTGAGGATGTCTATCGGGCGGTCTCAGAATACAGACAACGTTACCCGGATAAAGCTGTGATGTATTATGCCCAGCAGTATCCTGCGCTTGGACTGGCAGTGCTGTTTGCTGGCGGCTCATGCCCGAATGTGGGGCTCAGAGACAAGCAGCTGCTGGCCGATGTGGCGCAGATGAAGCCGTCCGTGCAGGGCTCTTCCTGCTACATCTTGTCCGACCCCGGCCGCGGTGCATTGATTCTCAATCGGGGAAATGCCTGCTCTGTCAGTCTCGAACCGGGGGAGTATCAGGTCAGAAAGATTGATCCGCGCACGGGAGAAAGCACGCTCGTTCAGGCCAAACAGCAAGTCTCCGGCACCGTCAGCATGGAGGCGGCAGCACTGTATTGGTATAAAAGATTGAATTGAGTCGTGAGACAGGTGACAAAAAGAAGCCCCATACGTCTTCTTATATATACCATCACACGATCGATATGAGCGTTGAAGAATTGAGCAATGAGGTCAGAGCACTGATCATGAACAAGGAGTTTATAGCCTATGTGTTTGATCCGGATAAAGAAGCCGTCAATTATTGGACGTTGTATTTAAGCAACTATCCGGAAATCACCAAGTCTTTCAATCAGGCAAAATATATCCTTCAGCACCTCGATTCATTGAAAAGCTGTTTCCGGGAAGATGAAATGCAGGAACTGAAATCGCAGATTCGAGCGTGCATCATGCCCTGCCACGCGAACTGATAATATAAGTTAAAAAGAGAAGATAGACAGTAAAAAGTCTATTTTCTCTTTTTTTTGTTTGTCAATTAATAGAAAGATTGCGAAAGATTGTTTATCTTTGCAAAGGAAACAAATCTATTATAATGAACGCTACTACCATCAAAGACAATCAGGCGGCAGACCTGCTCAGATCCTATATCAACGGGGACAACGGCGCATTTGAGGCTTTATACGATATGTATGCGCAGATGCTCTTTAACTATGGCAGTTGTCTGACGACTGATAAGGAATTGGTCAAAGACTGTGTGCATGATGTCTTTATCAAACTGCTGGATCGTAATCACGGCAAATCAATCAAGCATGTCACTTCCTATCTCATCATCTCTCTCCGCAACAAGTTGGTTGATGCTTTCCGGCGAAATTCATTTCTCTCGGATGCAATGGTGGAGGATTACCGCAATGTGATCTATGCGCCGGATGTGGAGCATACCTACGTCGGCCAGGAACAATCTCGCTTACAGGGCGAATTTGTCAACCGACTCCTCGGAACCTTGACTCCGCGGCAGAAAGAGGCATTCAAACTCTACTATATGGAAGAGAAACCCTATGACGAAATCTGCCGCATCATGCAGATGAACTATCACTCTGTCCGCAACTTAGTGCATCGGGGGATGCTCCGGCTCAGGGCTGCGGCGATGTAAGAGAATTTCTCACCTATTATGTTATGACAGTTTGCAAGATCCTAAAGACATGCTCCCTTAGCCTTTTGTTGCTGGCCGTGTTGGTCGGAACATGTCTTCCGGCATGCGCAAAACCGGCGGATCTGACGTGGAAGACGCCCAGTAAGAACGCTTCGGAGTCGATGCCTTGCGGCGGAGGAGATATCGGTCTGAATGTCTGGGTCGAGCAAGGTGACATTCTTTTTTATGTTTCCCGAAGCGGCGCTTTTGATGAAAACAATACGCTCCTCAAACAAGGGCGCTTCCGGGTCAGGCTCAATCCGGGCCTGGACCTGTCCTCCTTCCGGCAGGTGCTGCATGTGGAGGAAGGCTATCTGACCGTCTCTGACCGATCTGTGACGGTCAGGATCTGGGTCGATGTCTTCCGTCCGGTCATTCATGTTGAGATGGACGGCGCACGCAAAAGCACCGCACAGGTATGGTATGAGAGCTGGCGATATGAAGACCGGGCCATCAGCAAGGCCGAGAGTTTTCAGACATCCTACAAGTTCGGTGTTCCTCCGGGAACGGTAACGCGGCGCGATCAGATCGTCGCTGCTTCACAGTCGATCACCTTCTATCATCATAACCAGGACAGTACGGTCTTCGATGCGACTGTCGCCCAGCAGGGATTGCAGCCCCTGAAGCCTCATCTGTGGGATCCGTTAGGCGGTCTGATCTTCGGAGGACGCATGGTTGCTCCCAGCTTCAGATACCAAGGGACGGAAGAGGGCGTGTATGACCAGACGCGATACCGTGCCTGGCGCTATGCCACGCCAATCCCCTCGCGCCGGCACTCGTTGCTGATCGCCTTGGCGGAAGCCCGTCATTCGGTAGGCGAATGGCAGTCGGAACTCGAGCAGACGATCCATTCGGTTCGGCCGAAGCGCGACTTTGAAGCCACGACTGACTGGTGGCGGAACTGGTGGAACCGCAGTTTCATTGAGAGTGACGGCGAAAGTCAGCCTTACACACGCAACTACACGCTCTTCCGCTACATGATGGGCTGCAATGCGAAAGGCAAGTGGCCCACGAAGTTCAACGGCGGATTGTTCTGCTTCGATCCTTCTTTCGTCCGTCCTGACTTTACCTTCACGCCCGACTACAGGCGGTGGGGCGGCGGCACACATACGGCTCAGAACCAGCGTCTGCTCTATTGGCCGATGCTGAAGAGCGGCGATTACGATGCCTTGAAACCACAGTTGGACTTCTATCTCAACATCCTGCGGACGGCGGAGATGAAAACCCGCCATTACTGGGGTCACGGAGGAGCTAACTTTACGGAGCAGATCGAGAACTTCGGACTGCCGGAGCACGACGAATACGGTCTTCGTCGCCCTGACGGATTCGATCCGGGGCTGGAGTATAACGCGTGGTTGGAATATACATGGGACACGGTTCTCGAGTTCTGCCAGATCGCCTTGGAGAGCGAGCGCTATGGTGGGTGTGATATATCCGCCTATATCCCGTGGATCAAATCATCGCTCGACTTCTTCGATGAGCACTATCGCTACCTCGCTCAGAGGCTCGGACGGCAGCAGCTTGACGGCAACGGCAAGCTCGTTATCTATCCCGGTTCAGGTGCCGAGACGTTCAAGATGGCCTATAACCCGTCGTCTACGATAGCCGGACTGAAGGTTGTCTCCTCCTCGCTGATTGCTTATCTGCAGGCGCATGATGCCGACACTACAGAGATCAACCGCTATCAGGCATTCCTCAAGTCCATTCCGGACATTCCGCTGCGCACGGTCGCGGGTCATCAGGTGATCTCCCCGGCCGTCGTATGGGCACGGGTCAACAACAAAGAGCCCGTCATGCTCTATCCGGTCTTCCCCTGGCGCCTCTACGGTGTGGGCCGGGACAGCCTTCAGACGGCGTTAGACACCTGGCGCTATGATCCCTACGTGCAGAAGTTCAACGGTTACATCAGTTGGGAGCAGGCCAATATCTGGGCCGCATGTCTCGGCTTGACAGACGATGCCGTGAAGTTCTGCAAACTCAAAATGCAGGACGGCCCCCATCGTTTTCCCGCCTTTTGGGGACCCGGACACGACTGGACGCCCGACCATAACTGGGGTGGGAGCGGCATGATCGGCATGCAGGAGATGCTCATGCAGGAGGTTGGCGACCGCATCCTGCTCTTTCCGGCATGGCCGAAAGGCTGGAACGTGCACTTCAAACTGCATGCTTCGCGGCAGACTACGGTAGAGGCTGAGCTGCGGAATGGCAAGGTGACGATGCTGAAAGTCACGCCTCGCGAGCG
>ONHE01000100.1 GCA_900317545.1 uncultured Prevotella sp.
GATGAAGGGATGAAAGGATGATGAGAGGATGATGTGATGGGGGGATGACGGATGGGTGATGAAAGGATGAGGGGAATGAGGGGATGAGGAGTGGAGGAGGGGATGAAACGATAAAAAATCCCGCAACGGATGTCCGTTGCGGGATATATATAAATAGGTTTAAGTCCGTTCCGGCGGCCATGACCTCGCGCCTTAAAGCTCGCTGTCGGCGTCGGCGGCAGTCATGTTCCGGTGACGGAAATTCTGATTTCCTGATCAGTCCTCTTCGTGATCGAGAATGTCAGAGAAGCCTTTCGACTCCTTCAGCTCCATGGGATCATGGAACTCTTCACGGCGTGTCTCGCCCCCATCGTGATGCTCAAAGCGTCGCGGCTGGCGCTCTTCGCGGTCGCTCCGGGCGTTGCGTCGATCGCCGCGCTCGTCTCCCTGACGATGGGGACGGCGCTCTCCGCGGTCCTCGCGGCGCGGACGGCGCTCACGCTCAACGTATCCTTCCGGCTTGTCAATGAGCACTCGGTGAGAGAGCTTGTATTTGCCTGTCTTCTGGTCGATCTCCAAGAGCTTCACGGAGATGGTGTCGCCCTCCTTGATACCGGCTTCCTCGACGGTCTCGAGGCGCTTCCAGTCGATCTCACTGATGTGGAGCAGTCCTTCCTTACCGGGCAGGATCTCGACGAAGCAGCCGTAAGGCATGATCGATTTGACCTTCCCTTGATAGACCTCTCCAACCTCGGGAACGGCGACGATGGCGCGTATCTTGGCGAGAGCGGCATCGATGCTGTCCTTGTTGGGAGCGCTGACCTGCACCTTGCCGACACCGTCGACCTCGTCGATGGTAATCGTTGCGCCCGTGTCTTCCTGCATCTGCTGGATGATCTTACCACCAGGGCCGATGACGGCACCGATGAATTCCTTCGGAATCTCGATCTGGACGATCCGTGGTACCTGCGGTTTCAGTTCGGCGCGCGGCTCTGACATCGTCTTCATCATCTCGTTCATGATGTGCTCGCGGCCCGCCTTGGCCTGCATCAACGCTTTCTCAAGAATCTCGTAAGAGAGTCCGTCGCACTTGATGTCCATCTGAGTGGCGGTCAGACCGTCCTTCGTTCCAGTGGTCTTGAAGTCCATATCGCCGAGGTGGTCCTCGTCTCCGAGGATGTCACTGAGGATGGCAAACTTCTCCTCTCCGGGGTTCTTGATGAGCCCCATGGCGATTCCGGCTACGGGTTTCTTCAAAGGAACGCCTGCGTCCATGAGTGCGAGCGTGCCTGCGCAGACAGTTGCCATGGACGAAGATCCGTTGGATTCGAGTATCTGGCTGACCAAGCGGACGGTATAGGGGAAGTCTGCGGGGATCTGATCCTTCAGTCCTCTCCATGCCAGATGGCCGTGGCCGATCTCCCGGCGTCCCACTCCGCGTTGTGCTTTTGCCTCACCCGTGGAGAACGGAGGGAAGTTATAATGGAGCAGGAAACGCTGGTAACCGCGCACCAGGGCGCCGTCGACCAGTTTTTCATCGAGCTTTGTGCCGAGCGTACAGGTTGACAATGACATTGTCTCGCCACGCTGGAAGATGGCGCTTCCATGCGGCATGGGCAGCGGAGAGACCTCACACCAGATCGGCCGGATGTCGGTCGTGGCGCGTCCGTCAAGGCGCAGGCCCTCGTCGAGGATGCAGCGGCGCATGGCATCGCGCATCACATCGTCATAGTAACGGTGAGCCTCGGCGTGCTTCTCCTCCAGTTCGTCGGTGGAAAGATCGGCATGTGCGGCGTCGTATTTCTCAAGGAAGTCGGCCAGGAGCTTGTCGAAAGCGTCCATGCGGGCGTGTTTCTCGAGTGCCTGATGGTTGATGTCATAGGCAGGCTTATAGAGTTCGTCCTTGATCTGTTGGCGCAAATCCTCGTCGTTGATTTCATCTTCGTATTCGCGCTTCTTGTCGGTGCCGAGCTCCTTGGCCAGTTCGTCCTGCAGGTCACACATGGGCTTGATGGCCTCGTGGGCCACTTTCAGTGCCTGGATGAGATCCTGTTCCTGGACTTCCTTCATCTCGCCCTCGACCATCATGATGTTTTCCTTGGTGGCACCGACCATGAGATCCATGTCGGCTTCGGCCATCTGCTGGAAGGTCGGATTGACGACGTATTCGCCGTTGACACGGGCCACACGTACTTCAGAAATCGTATAGTCGAAGGGGATGTCAGAGCAAGCCATCGCGGCCGAGGCTGCAAAGCCTGCCAGCGCATCCGGCTGGTCCACGCCGTCGGCCGAGAGCAGCATCACCTGCACATACACCTCACAATGATAATCGGACGGAAAGAGCGGTCGAAGTGCGCGGTCTACCAACCGTGAAATGAGCACTTCTTCGTCGCTGGCCTTGCCTTCGCGCTTGGTAAACCCACCTGGGAAGCGACCTGCGGCACTGTACTGCTCGCGATAGTCGACCTGCAAAGGCATGAAATCTGTTCCCGGAACTGCCTCTTTAGCTGCACAAACTGTGGCCAGGAGCACGGTGTTGCCCATTCTGAGTACTGCTGCGCCGTCGGCCTGCTTTGCAACCTTTCCGGTCTCAATGCTGATGGTTCTGCCATCAGGCAATTGAACTGTTTTCGTAATTACGTTCATCTAAAAAATTAAAAAAATACTTATTGTTTTGACAATCATCTAACATCGCATCTGCGTTCAGATGCTATTAAAAAACCGTACAAAGTTACCGATTTATCGATGAATGAGCAAAGAATGCCCCGATTATTTTTTATTTTTGACAAAAATTGGGATTGTGGCCGTCACGGTGCATGATATCTGCAGGCGTGTAACGGCAAACCGTAAAGTAAATATATTTCATATGAATTAATGGAAGCTGACGTCCGGCGCAGGGTCAAGAGCATAGCTCCGCTGGCGGAAACGGACTCCCGGATGGGCGGAAGATGCCTCTGTGGCGCGCGGAGCTATGCTTCGGACGGCCCGGAGCTATCCTTTCGGACGATGGAATGGCATCTTTTCGAACTTGAAAAGTATGGTTCGGCGGAACCGCTTTCCGATTTCCGGACAATCTGACGCGTTCTCCTGCGATCTGAGACGATTTCGCTGGTCAGGCGGACATCGGTCAAGGCTAATCGGAAAGAGACGATTGGATGAGCGTGCGGGCATTGTAAGATAAATTCATCAATTATATACGATTTCCCCGCCCCTCTTCCGCTCCTTGCGAACGGACGGCCGACACCACGGCGTCCTGCCAGTCACGGCAACGGTCCACGTCGGTTCTGCCTCTTCTCCGCAGGCCACCTCCGCCGCTCCCAGGTAACGCGCCGCGCGCCCGGTTGCCATCCGCATCGCGGCGACCGACAAAATTCCGTGAAATAATTTTGTGTTTTAAGCGATTTGAGTTACTTTTGCAAGCAGAAACAAGAAACAGTCTTTGGAAATGAAAATAGCAAGAATCCTACAGTCAGCGGTCCTCGTATTGGCCGCGCTGAGCATCACCTCATGCTCAAACAAGAAGTTCCACATCAACGGCGAGATCGCCGACGCCAAGGACTCCACGCTCTTCTTGGAGAACATGAGCCTCAACGGGCCGCAGGTGATCGACTCGGTCAAGCTCGGCGAAGACGGTGCTTTCGCCTTCGATCAGGCGGCCACCGACGCCCCGGAGTTCTACCGACTTCGTATCGCTGGGCAGATCATCAACCTCTCCATCGACTCCACCGAGACCGTGGAAGTGAAGGCTTCCTATCCGACGATGACCTCGCAGTATGAGGTGAAGGGATCGGACAACTGCTCGAAGATTAAGGACCTGGCCCTGATGCAGCTCAATCTGCAGAACCAGATCAACGCCGTGGCAGCCAGCCAGGATCTCGACGTCAAGTCGACTGCCGACAGCATCGGTCGGTTGCTCGTTGCTTACAAGGACTATGTAAAGCGCAATTATATCTTCAAGGAGCCCATGCGTTCCTACGCCTACTTTGCCCTTTTCCAGACTTTCGTATGGAACGGTGCCGAGACGCTGATCTTCAACCCCCGCTCCAGCAAGGACGACGTGAAAGTGTTTGCCGCCGTCGCCACGAGCTGGGATGTCTACCATCCCAAGGCTGAGCGTGGGCAGAACCTGCACAATATCGCCATCGAGGGCATGAAAAACGTGAAGATCATCGAGAACCAGCTCGCCCAGTCGCAGATAGACGCCAGCAAGGTGCAGGTCTCCAACATCCTTGACATCGCCCTGCCCGACAACAAAGGACGCACGCGCCGCCTCACCGACCTGAAGGGAAAGGTGGTGCTGCTCGACTTCCACGTCTTTGCGGCCAAGCAGAGCATGGCCCGCATCATGCAGTTGCGCGAGCTTTACAACAAGTACCACGCCCAGGGCTTCGAGATCTATCAGGTCTCCGTCGATCCCGACGAGCACTTCTGGAAGACACAGACCGAAGCGCTGCCTTGGATATGCGTGCGCGATGCCGGCGGTCTGAACAGCTCCAACTTGGTGCAATACAACGTGCAAGGCCTTCCCACCTACTTCCTCATCAACAAGGAAAACGCCATCTACAAGCGCGACGCGCAGATCAAGGATCTCGATGCAGAGATCCGCTCACTGCTTTAATCCGCACAGAGGCTGCACAGGCTGATGCCCGTGCAGGCTTTTTTTCCTCCATGTGCCGGTCTCACGGCCACTTCATCCACATATCATGAATATCCTCGAGAAGTTTCAATTTTGTCCCGTATGCGGCAGCAAGCATTTCAGCGTGAACGGTCCGAAGAGTCTGAGATGCGACAACTGCCATTTTGAGTATTTTCTGAACGCGAGCGCCGCCGTCGTCGGCTTCATCCTGAACGAGCGGCACGAGATCCTCGTCGAGCGTCGCAAGTTTGAGCCCGGCAAGGGCATGCTCGACCTCCCCGGCGGCTTCGTGGATGTCGACGAGACCGCCGAGCAGGCCATTGCCCGCGAGATCCGGGAAGAGACCGCTTTGGAACTGAGCAGCATGCGCTATCTGTTCAGTTACCCCAACAAGTACCGATACGGCGGACTGGACATCCCGACGATGGATCTCTTCTTCCTCTGCGAGGTGAAAGACACCTCCACCCTCCATGCCTCCGACGACGCCGCCGAATGTATGTGGATCGCGACTGATGACATCCACACCGAGCAGTTTGGTCTCCGCTCCGTGCGCCAGGGGCTTTACGACTTCATCAACATGTCGGCCGCCCTCCTCGGATGAGCCGCCGGCTGCAGCGGCAAGCGCGATGCCCGGAGGCCAAAAACAAATCTAAAAACCTTTAAAAAACAAAAAATGTTTTTATATAATAAGGTATATGCCAAAGTTTTAATTACTTTTGCCCTCCAAAATCAAGCAATAACGCCAACATGCAAGAAAATCTGGTCATCGTAGAGAGCCCCGCAAAGGCCAAGACTATTGAAAAATTCTTAGGAAAAGACTATAAAGTGATGTCCTCATACGGGCACATCCGCGATCTCAAAAAGAAAGAACTCAGCATCGATCCCGACACTTTAGAACCCGACTATGAGATCCCCGAAGAAAAGAAAAAACTCGTCAGTGAGCTCAAGAAGCAGGTGAAGGCTGCCAAGCAGGTGTGGCTCGCTTCCGATGAAGACCGCGAGGGAGAGGCCATCAGCTGGCATCTGTGCGAGGTGCTCGGACTGGACGAAGCCACGACCAACCGCATCGTCTTCCATGAGATCACGCCGACGGCCATCCAAGATGCCATCAAGCACCCCCGTAGACTCAACATGAATCTCGTCGACGCACAGCAGGCCCGCCGCGTGCTCGACCGCTTGGTTGGCTTCAAGCTGTCGCCCGTGCTATGGCGCAAGGTGAAGCCGGCTCTCTCGGCCGGTCGCGTGCAGAGCGTCGCCGTGCGCCTGATCGTCACGCGTGAGCGCGAGATCCATTCGTTCCACAGCGAGCCTTACTACCGTGTGAATGCCCTCTTCGGCATCACCAACGCCGACGGGTCGCAGTCGGAGGTGAAAGCCGAACTTGACAAGCGGTTCAAGAGCCACGACGAGGCCACCGCTTTCCTCAACCGTTGCGCGCACGCCACCTTCACCGTCAGCAACGTATCCAAGAAGCCCCTCAAGCGTATGCCGGCTCCGCCCTTCACCACCTCGACCCTCCAACAGGAGGCCGCGCGCAAGCTCGGATTCACTGTGAGCCAGACGATGATGGTTGCCCAGCATCTCTATGAGAACGGGTATATCACCTATATGCGTACGGACAGCGTCAATCTCTCCACATTAGCCATCAACACCAGCAAGGATGAGATCATCCGCCTCTACGGCAAGGAATACAGCAGACCACGCAACTTCCAGACCCACTCCAAAGGTGCGCAGGAAGCACACGAAGCGATCCGACCCACCTATATGAGCAATGCAGCCATCGAAGGCAACGTGCAGGAGAAACGGCTCTATGACCTGATATGGAAACGGACGGCCGCCAGCCAGATGACAGAGGCCCTCATCGAGAAGACCACGGTGACGATCGACATCACGCCCGACGGAGAGCTGCCGACTGAAGAGAAGTTCGTGGCCAACGGAGAAGTGATCAATTTCGACGGTTTCCTCAAAGTTTACCGCGAATCGACCGACGAGGAAGAGACCGCTGGAGAGGAGTTTGCCCACACGTTGCCTGCCCTGAAGGACGGCGACCGGCTGGATCGTCGCGAGATTACATCCACCGAGCGGTTTTCCATGCCTCCGATCCGCTACACGGAGGCCAGCCTCGTGAAGAAGTTGGAAGAGCTCGGCATCGGCCGTCCGTCGACCTACGCTCCCACGATCAGCACCATTCAGCAGCGCGAATATGTCCAGAAAGGAGACAAGAAGGGCGAGGAGCGCGCCTATACCATAGACTCCCTCAAGGGCTTCAAGATCACCTCGCGGACGAAGAAGGAGCAGGTTGGATCCGAAAAGGGCAAGTTGCTTCCCACCGATATAGGCATCGTCGTCAACGACTTTCTGCTCGAGCACTTCCCGGAGATCATGGATTACAACTTCACGGCCAAGGTGGAGAACCAGTTCGACCTCATTGCCGAGGGCAAGGAGTCATGGACCGAGGCCATGAAAGATTTTGACCAGAAGTTTGAGCCGACCGTGGAGAATGTCATGAATGCCCATTCCGAGCATAAGGCAGGCGAGCGCCAGTTAGGCACGGACCCGCAATCCGGCAAGCCCGTGTTCGTCAAGATCGGGCGTTTCGGCCCCGTTGTCCAGATCGGATCAGCTGATGACAAGGAGAAGCCGAGATTCGCCCAGCTGCCCTCCGACAAGAGCATGGAGACCATACAGCTGGAGGAGGCGCTCGAGCTCTTCAAGCTCCCGCGCACCGTCGGCAGCTACGAGGGCACACCGGTCACCATCGGCGCCGGCCGCTTCGGGCCCTACATCCAGCATGACAGGAAGTACGTGTCGCTGCCGAAGACGGAGGATCCCATGACCGTAAGCCTTGAAACAGCTATCCAACTCATCGAGAAGAAGCGCGAACAGGAGAAGGAGCGCCACATCAAATCATTTGAGGAGGACCGCAAGCTCGAGATTCTCAACGGCCGCTACGGACCCTATATCGCCTACGACGGCAAGAACTACCGCATGCCGAAAGACAAACATGCCCAGGCTGCAGCGCTCACCTACGACGAATGCATGGAAATTGTCCGCAACGCGCCGGAGCCAAAGAAGAAGGGCAAAGGATGAACAGGATCATCTTCATCGGCTACATGGGAGCCGGAAAAACAACCATCGGGCACGCGCTCGCCAAGGTTACGGGACTCGCATTCTATGACCTCGACTGGTATATAGAGTCGCGCATGCACCACTCCGTGAAGCAGCTTTTCGACGAAAAAGGCGAAGAAGGATTCCGGAGAATTGAGCACAACATGATCCATGAGCTGGCAGAGTTTGAGAATGTCATCATCAGCTGCGGAGGCGGGACGCCCTGCTTCTATGACAACATGGACTATCTCAACCGGCAGGGAGAGACCGTCTACCTCAAGGCAACGCCTGAAGTGCTCTACGAACATCTGAAGATCGGGAAGACCGTCAGACCGCTCTTAGTCGACAAGACGCCCGAGGAGGTGCAGCTATTCATCAGGAAGCAGCTTGTCGAAAGAGAACCTTACTATATACGGGCCAAGCATACGGTCGACGTATCCCTCATGGACACTTATGAAAAAATCAAGATTTCTGTGGACAATATCAGAGATCTGCTCCATATTTAACCCACGTCCACACCTGCCGAAGGTATTGGCGTAACATCTTATCAGCCTGATAAAAAGAATGAAAAAATGGTCAATTGAAGATTCAAAGGAACTCTACAACATCAACGGATGGGGCACTTCCTATTTCGGAATCAACAGTGAGGGTGACGTATATGTGACCCCCTGCAAGGACAAGACAGAGATTAACCTGCGGGAAGTGATGGACGAGCTGTCCCTGCGGGACGTCACCGCTCCGGTCCTCCTGCGTTTCCCCGACATCCTCGACAACCGTATCGAAAAGACGGCGAGCTGCTTCGACCGTGCCGCGGAGGAATACAAGTACAAAGGCGAGAACTTCATCATCTATCCGATCAAGGTCAATCAGATGCAGCCAGTGGTCGAAGAGATCATCAGCCACGGGCGTAAGTTCAACTTAGGATTGGAGGCCGGGTCGAAGCCGGAGCTGCATGCGGTCATCGCCGTGCAGTGTCAGAGCGATGCACTCATCATCTGCAACGGATACAAGGATCAGAGCTACATCGAGCTGGCCTTGCTTGCGCAGAAGATGGGAAAGCGCATCTTCATTGTCATCGAGAAGCTCAACGAGCTCGACATCATCGCCAAGGCTGCCAAGAAGCTCAATGTCAAGCCCAACTTGGGCATTCGCATCAAGTTGGCCTCGAGCGGATCGGGCAAATGGGAAGAGAGCGGCGGCGATGCCTCAAAGTTCGGACTGACGGCCAGCGAGCTGCTCCAGGCGCTCAAGATGCTTGATGACAAAGGGCTGCACGACTGTCTGCGGCTCATCCATTTCCACATCGGCAGCCAGATCACAAAGATCAGGCGCATCCAGACGGCCCTCCGCGAGGCGGCACAGTTCTATGTCAATCTGCACAAGATAGGCTACAACGTCGACTTCGTGGACTGCGGCGGCGGATTGGGCGTGGACTATGACGGCACGCGGTCATCCAATTCGGAAAGCTCGGTCAACTATTCGATCCAGGAATATGTCAACGACTGCATCTATACATTCGTCGACGCGGCCGACAAGAACGGCATTCCCCATCCCAATCTGATCACGGAAAGCGGCCGCTCATTAGCCGCCCACCACAGCATATTGGTCATCGACGTGCTCGAGACGGCCTCTCTGCCCGAGATGCCGGAAGAGTTTGAGCCGAAGGAAACCGACCACCAGCTTGTCAAGGACCTGTATGAGATCTGGGACAACCTCAACTCCCGATCCATGATGGAGGACTGGCACGACGCCGAGCAGATCAGAGAGGAAGCGCTTGACCTCTTCTCCCACGGTCTCGTAGACCTCAAGACGCGGGCCGAGATTGAGAGCATGTACTGGAGCGTATGCCATGAGATCAACAGCTTGGCGAAGTCGATGAAGCATGTACCCGATGAACTGAAGAACCTCGACAAGTTGCTTGCAGACAAGTACTTCTGTAATTTTTCGCTGTTCCAGAGTCTCCCCGACTCCTGGGCCATCGATCAGCTGTTCCCGATCATGCCCCTTCAGCGGCTCGACGAGCGCCCCACCCGCAATGCCACCCTGCAGGACATCACCTGCGATTCGGACGGCAAGATCACCAATTTCGTCTCCAACCGCCATGTGTCCCACGTGCTCCCACTCCATCCCCTGCGCCGTAACGAACCTTATTATTTAGGTGTTTTCCTCGTCGGAGCCTATCAGGAAATCCTCGGCGACATGCACAATCTCTTCGGAGACACCAATGCTGTGCACATCAGCGTGAAGGACGGGCAATACCATATCGACCAGATCTTCGACGGAGAGACCGTGGAGGAAGTGCTCGACTACGTGCAGTATAACCCGAAGAAGTTAGTGCGCCAGTTGGAAATCTGGGTGACCAAGAGCGTCAAACAAGGCAAGATCTCCTTGGAGGAAGGCAAGGAATTCCTGAGCAATTACAAAAGCGGGCTCTATGGATACACCTATCTTGAGTAAGACTGCTGACGGAAAGGAAGCACTGACTGTAGTCAAGGTCGGAGGAGCCGTCGTCGAAGATGCCGCCCAACTGTCTGCATTGCTCGACCGCTTTGCCGCCATCGAGGGTCGAAAAGTGCTGGTTCATGGCGGCGGTCGACGCGCCACGAAGATCGCTTCGGCGCTCGGCATCGAGAGCAGGATGGTCAACGGGCGCCGTATCACGGACGAGGAGATGCTCGAGGTGGTGACAATGGTCTACGGGGGACTGGTCAACAAGAATATCGTCGCACAGCTACAGGCCCGCGGCCTCAATGCCATCGGGCTGACGGGTGCCGATCTTGACGTGATCAGAAGCCATCGGCGACCACCGGTGACGGTTGACGGGACCAGCGTGGACTTCGGCTTCGTGGGCGACGTAGACCATGTCTATGCTGCCCGACTGCAAGGTCTGCTTTGTCAGGATGCCATCCCCGTGATGGCCCCATTGACCCACGACGGGCACGGCAACATGCTCAACACCAACGCGGACACCATCGCTTCGGCCACGGCTCAAGCCCTGGCCACTCTCTATGAAGTGACCCTGATCTACTGTTTCGAGAAGGCAGGCGTGCTTGCCGATCCCTCCGATGACAGCAGCGTCATACGCTCGATTACCCGGGACGAATTCGACCGATACGTTGCCGACGGCATCATCGTCGGCGGAATGATTCCTAAGATCGAGAATGCCTTCAATGCCATTAACGCCGGAGTGACCCGCGTGATCATCACAAAGGCCACGGCCATTGACGGACGACACGGCACCGTGGTCACCTTGCAATAACTTTTGACAGGAACAATCATCCAACCCACCCTCCCATCTTACTGCCGACTGACGAGACATACAGACGAAAGGGAAAGGGGAAGCAAAATTTCAACATTGACCGAGCTCAGTTTCCGCAACAACATTCTTCCGCTGAAGAATCAACTCTATCGCCTCGCGCTGCGCATTACGCTCGACAGCGCGGAGGCTGAGGATATCGTGCAGGAAACCCTCATCAAGGTATGGAACCGCAGAAACACCTGGGAAGAGATCAGCAACATCGAAGCCTTCTGCTTCACGATATGCCGCAACTTAGCGCTTGACGCCATCAAGCGGCATGGCAGCCACGACGAGCCACTTGGAGAGCTATCGAGAGAACATGCAGACAATACGAGCAATCCTTCGGACAAAGCCATTGTGAACGACCAGTTGGACATGCTTCGCAAAATCGTGGACGCACTGCCTGAAAAGCAGCGCAGCTGCATCCAGCTACGCGATTTCGAAGGCAAGCCCTACAAAGAAATCGCAGCTATTCTCGGCATAACGGAAGAGCAGGTCAAGGTGAACATCTTCCGCGGACGGCAGACCATCAAGCAGAGGTTTCAGAAGATGGATAACTACGGACTCTAATGACTGATCCGGGGTAAAATCAAATCAGTCATCAGACTGCAGCGTCACACTTATTCTTGTCGTTTCATGTTTCCCGATCCTCCGTCTACTCATGCTTATGGATGCTTCCGGACAGCCTTCATCCACTTGCCGACATCTTTCCTGCCGGATTAGCCTGACAGATTCCTCTTCGCCTTCTGCAATCCGGTGCCCCGTCAGCCAACGACCCGTCTACGTCAGTCGTGGCAGAAAGGATCCGTAGAGGAATGAAACACATCTGATACCATTCACCAGACTCCGTGTCAATAGACGCTCATGAGTCCATTATCCCTTAATCCTCTTACTCTTGATGCGGCTTTTCAGAGAGCGCACGCTGCTTGCTCCGATACCCAGGATGGCTCCCACCTCGTCTTCGTTCTTTCCCAGATGGCGGGCAATCAGGAAGAGATGTTGTTTCGGCGACAAGTTGCTGTAAAGACTGTCGAGACGGTTAATATAATCCATGTCTATGAGTTTGAAGTATTCCAGGAAGTCCAGGAAGTCCATGCTGCTCCAATGTATGGTGTTGCCCCCGTTCTTGATGCTTTCGTAGAGCAGTTTTCCGTTGCTCAGAATCCGCACCTCCTTGTCTTTCATGACGTTCAAGCGTTGGCGCAGGGTGCTGAGTTCTTTGTTGGCTTCCGACTGCGACAGCTGCATCTCGTCGATCCTTCCGCTATATTCGCTGACAAGGAGATGCTTCTCCAGAAGATTGCGCCTCGCCCTGGCCATCTTGTACTTGTGATAGAAAATGAAGGACGCCATTGACAGAAGGAAAATCACCAAGATGGCGACTGCGTAGAAGCGATAGGACCGTAAGGCTCGTTCCCGCTCCTCTCGGTCAAAACGATTCTGTATCTCGTATATATTGTTCTGCTGCCATTTCACCTCTTGTTGGTTTTTCAGAACGATCAGCGAGTCAGCCAGTTCGGCACTGCCTTTGTAGTCGCCCATTTTCTGCTTCAGCCTGAAAAGGTTAAACAATGCTTTTTCGCGGGTCAACTCGTCAGTGGAAGCAGAAGCCTTGAGCAGATAGTCATGCGCTTTCGCGAAGTCACCCCGCTGCATGTAGATGTTGCCGAGAATGGCATAGGTGTAATCGCTCGGACGCTCTTTCAGAGCCCTTCGTATATAAGTCTCAGCTTTCGTGAAGTCCTTTTTCAGCCGGTAAGAGTCACTGATGTTGGCCAGGAGCAGGGCTTGGTTGTCCGCACTGAGATAATGATAATATTTCAAACTCTCCAGCAGGTAGTTTAAGTTGCTGTCCAAGTCGGCCAGTCCGAAATAGGCGTTGGCCGTGTAAGTCAGGCTATAAGCAATCCACCGTTTGTTTCCCGTCTTGTATCCTAATTCACGGGCCCACTTGGCATAGACGAGGGCGGTGGCGTAGTTTTTGTTGACGAGATTCACGTAACAGATGCTTTGGTAGATCTTATGTAACAGAGCCAAGTCGGAGAGTCCCTTTGCCGTGTCTTCGGCCTTCTTAAGCATCATGATTCCGTTTTTCATGTTGCCACGGTTGAAACACAAGGTGACCCCTTTATAATAATATGCTCTGGCAAGCCTTTCGCGTGATCGGCCTTGCTCGTAATAGAAAATGGAATAGTCGATAGAGTCGTTTTTGATCGGCAGGTCCAGCCGATAGAGGGTTTCCGTCTTAAGGAGGGTATAGTAGGCGATATCCTCCCGGTTGTCGAGGCTTGCTTGAGGAATAGTCTGCAAATACATATAGGCAGCATCTACGTTTCCCTGTCCGAGCAACGAGTCGATCCGTTCAAGCTGTCCCTGCATGTGTCCCCGGCATCCGGACAACAAGATCAAAATGCCAAGTCCTAACCCCAACGCCAATTTAACGATATTTCTCATCCAGACTTCCTTTCGATGTCAACTTATCATCAAGCCAATTGCAAAAATACGAAAAATAAATTATCAGATCGCCCTTTTAGGCTACAAAAAAAATAAAATCTGATGCTTGTTCATAACATTTTTAACTGATAATCGATCTCAATGAATTAAAAACATGTTGCATTTCGCATTTTTTCCGCACTGCAAAAAAACTTCAAAAGTTCTTTATTCATGGGAATGTTGCAATGCAACATGTCATTCATGCAGCAAACTAATCATTTTGAAATAAAGTTTATAAATGCTAAATTTGCAATCAAGATCATTATAGGTCGTGTAAGAGAGATTTAATAATTCATAACAAAACCATCATCCTAAAAATTGTTACATTATGCAGAAAACCTTAATCAGGCTAAATGTAATTGTTTGGTTGATCGCTTTAATTTCGTTTAGTGGCCAAGTGCACGCTCAAGGCACGAGTTCTGGTAAAGTCACTATCGAAGGTAGCGTTATCGACAACAATAACAACGAGCCAATCATCGGAGCTACAGTACGATTGAAAAGCGGCACAAAAGGTACAGTGACAAATGCGGAAGGAAAGTTTACCATCGCAGGCTGTTCCCCGCACGACGTGTTCCAAGTAACCTACATTGGATTCAAACCGAAAGAATTCACAGTGGGGAAGAAGCACCACTTCACGGTTTATCTGGAAGAGAACTCCACTCAGCTGGATCAGGTTGTGATAACCGGATTCCAAGAACTCAAGAAAAACAGCTTCACGGGAAACGCCACGATCGTTACGAAAGAAGACTTGCAGAAAGCCAATACGAAGGATGCCGTGAAGGCATTGCAGGTGTTCGACCCGTCATTCCGCATTCTGGACAACCTTGGATTTGGTGCAGACCCGAACCAAATGCACGAGATCAACATCCGCGGTGCATCGAGTATCTCGCAGGAGAGAGGGTTAGATGTTGAAAATCAAAGGCTCACCCAACGCACCAACCTGCGCGACAATCCCAATATGCCAATCTTTATGCTTGACGGTTTTGAAGTGGATGTGCAGAAGATCTATGACATGGACATCAACCGCATCCAAAGTATGACCATTCTCAAGGATGCCGCAGCAACCGCCCTCTATGGCTCACGCGCTGCCAACGGAGTCATCGTCGTCACCACTGTGCCTCCAAAGGCCGGCGAAATACGCATCGACTATAACACGACCATGGAACTTACGTTCCCTGATCTCTCGGACTACAATCTGACCGACGCGGCAGAGAAACTGCAGGTGGAAAAAGATGCCGGTTACTATTCGGGTGGAAACTTTGACGGCATAGAGAAGGCCATGCTCTATAACCAACGAATGAACGAGGTTCGTCGAGGCGTGAACACCGATTGGTTAGCCCGTCCGTTGCGCAACGCTTATAACTGGCGCAATGACATCTCGTTATCAGGCGGTGTCGAATCCGTAAGATACATGCTCAACCTGAATTATGACAATAACTCCGGAGTCATGAAGGGCTCCAAGCGAAATCGCTACGGTGCCGGTATGACTGTGGACTATCGTCTGAAAAACTGGCTGCAAATTCAAAACAAGGTGAGCCTCGACCGCACCAACTATCAAGACTCCCCTTACGGCTATTTCAATGACTACTCCAATCAACTTCCCTATGATGCCATATATGACGAGCGTGGCGAGTATCTGAAAATACTCCCCATGTCACACCGTTCAAATCCACTTTGGCAGGAACAAAACTTACAGAGCTATTTCGGAAGAGGCGGCATCACTGACATTACCGACAACTTCCTGATCAACATCCACTTCACGCAAAACTTTTACTTGCGCGGTACGTTCAGCGTCAGTCAGGTCAAGACCGATTCCAAAACATTCAGGGATCCAAAGGATGAGTCGTTCAGGACGCTGGCAAACAACCGAAAAGGCTCACTCTCCACATCGGGAGATACTCGGCTGAAATGGAATGCCAATGCTTTGTTGCACTTCAACCAGCGCTTCGGCAAGCACTTTGTCAACCTGACAGGTGGTATTGATGCCCAGGAAACCAAGGACAACCGCGTGTCATATGTGCAAGAAGGATTCAACATCGGAAGCCTTAGCGATCCCATCTATGCAGCTCAACAACCAGACAAAACCGTAGATACTAAGTCTACCACCCGACTGTTTGGTTTCCTCAGTTCATTAAACTATACGTTCGACGAGGTTTATCTCCTCGACGCATCGTTCCGTCTTGACGGTTCCTCACAGTTTGGCAAAGATAAACGCTTCGCTCCGTTTGCCTCTATCGGTTTAGGTTTGAACATCCACAACTATAAGTTCATGAAGGAACTGCCCTGGATCAACACGCTGCGTGTGAGAGGGACCTACGGAAGCACGGGTAAGGTGAACTTCTCCCGTTTTGACGTGATCAGCAGTTACATCGTGGATTCCAATTCATGGTACTACACTGGACCTGCAGTGAAGCTTTATACCATGGGTAATCCCCGTCTCACATGGGAGACCACAAAGACACTGGATTTCGGTCTCATGGCTGAATTTTTCAAGAACAGGCTTTATCTTGAGGCGAACTACTATCGGAAGACCACTGACGGTATGATCGACAAGATAGCCATTCGTCCGTCATCAGGATTCACGTCATACAATGGCAATGTGGGGTCGATCATCAATAGAGGATTTGAGTTGAAGACCAACGTAACACTCTTCAGGAACAAAGACTGGTCGGTAGTAGCCAATGCCAACTTGGCTTCAAACAAAAACAAGATTTCCAAGTTGGATGAGGCGATCGAAGAGTACAACAAGAAGATCCGGGAAAACTATGATGCTGAGAACCCACAGTATGCAAACTTGCAGAATCGCCCGTTGATTCAGTATTACGTGGGAGCTTCTACTACCTCCATCTACGCAGTTCCCTCGTTGGGCATCGACCCTGCCAGTGGTAAGGAAATGTTCCTGAAGAAGGACGGCACGATCACGAAGGAGTGGAATGCCAACGACATGGTAGTCTGTGGTAATACAAGTCCCGATGCTCAAGGATCATTCGGTTTCAACGTGGCCTACAAAGGACTCTATGTGAATGCTTCTTTCCTGTATGCGTTTGGCGGACAGCAGTATAACCAGACCTTATTGGACAAGGTTGAAAATGCTAATATCGAGAACGGAAACGTAGACCGCCGCGTGCTCACCGACCGCTGGCGCAAGGTAGGCGACGTATCTCCTTTCTACGGACTGATCGAGAGAGGATCTACAAAACCCACCTCACGTTTTGTGCAGAATGAAAATTACGTATACTTCAATAGTATAGCCATCGGCTACGACTTCGGACGGAAGTTCGTATCCATGCTCAAGCTCAGCGCACTATCCGTATCTTTCAACGCTTCCGATCTGGCACGTTGGAGTACGATTAAACAAGAACGCGGTCTGTCTTATCCGTACGCTCATACTTACAGCATCAGTCTGCGTGCTAGTTACTAATGCCAACTCTATAAAGAAACAAGATTATGAAACGCAAATTATATATAGGTATACTGTCTGGCCTATTTCTTTTAACAGGTTGTAACGACTGGTTGGACGTGCAGGTAGACGGCCAATTTACCAAGGAGGAACTGTTTGAAATCGGAGACGGTTATCGCGAGGCCCTTCATGGCGTCTATAAGGAAATGACCTCTACAACATTGTATGGACTCAACCTACAGTTTGGAGTCATTGACTTTTTCTCTAACCAATACGACATCAATGCGGGTCAGGACAAACTGAGCGACGAGCTCTACATTGCCGCTGGAAAGCGTGATTTCACCCATACCAAGTTGCTGCCTGTTATTGAAAGTATATGGCTCAATGCCTATCACGCCATAGCTGCGTCTAACAATATCATTAACAGCATACAGAACGAAGCGGCAGATAAGTTCTCCAATGGCGAAATGGAGAAGAACATGATACTTGGAGAAGCCAAGGCTTGCCGGGCTTTCCTGCATTTCGACCTGCTCCGTCTCTTCGCCCCGGCACCTATTGACGATGATGGACAGATACACATTCCGTATATCGAGACTTTCCCAGAAACACGTGGGCAACATTTCACCGTCAAAGAAACGTTGACCAAGATCATTGCCGACTTAGAAGAGGCAAGGGCACTGGTTAAACCTTTCGACGAGAGTCCTCTCGGCCTAAGCGGAAGCGTAAGCGGAAAGGCGCGTTTTTACAATGAACTTCAATCAGGTATGGAGGGAGCCGCTGACATTAGCGCAATCGATGAATTCTTCTTAGGACGTGGATACAGATTCTCCTATTGGGCTATTACATCGCTGCTCGCCCGAGTTTATCAGTACAATTCCACTTTTGAAAGTGGAGACCTCGCTAAGGCCAAGAGCTATGCCGAAGAAGTACTAAACGCCCAATTTCCTGGGGCTAACTCTGCAGTTTTCACGCCATTCAAGAACGAGCAATTTGCCTTTCAGTGGCAAGAACAACCTGAAAACATGACAGACATCCGCATGGTGGATAACCTTGTATTTGGACTTTACAACGAGAAACAGCTTACGGATGCCAGCATAGAGACCTACTTCCCACGCACCCAGTCCAGTACGAACAACAGACTGTTTATCATTAATTTCGAAAAGCAGGATATCTTCAAAAGTACCAATGGGACGGATGACTCACAGAGCGACATTCGCCGTACCCGGTTGATCTACGAACCCAACAACTCCTGGAATACCTATCTTTCTACGAAATGGTATGTGAAGACCGACGATACTAAGGAGCGCGACCGTACCATTACCATTCTGCCGCTGATCAGGACTTCAGAGCTGAGGTATATCATCGCAGAGTGTGAAGCACGCAACGGCAACTTTGCTAATGCCTATGAAATTCTCAACACCATGCGCCAAAACCGCGGCATTTATGACAACAATCTGGCTGTAGCGGACAAATTCTCCGACTTTGTCAAGGATCTTGTACGTGAAGGACAAAGAGAATGGATCGGTGAAGGACAGTTGTTCTATCTCTACAAGCGGCTTCAGGCCAACGTGAAGCGAGATGATGGCTCATCTCGTCCGTTCTCGACGGCAGAAAGCGTGTTGCCTATACCTTCCGACGAAAGCAAGTAAAACCAGAAAACATTGAGAACATGAAAAAGTTATTATATATTTTATCCATGACGGCCGTCTTGATGATGTTTGCCGCCTGCCAAGAGGAGGATCTGCAACTGTGGGGTGACGAACATCACATCTACTTTGAGAAGTTCTACAAGGATGCCGCTGCTCCTGGCAAGGAGCGGGCTGACTCCACTTTGGCCTCTTTCTTTTTCTACACTGACGATGTCAACGAGTTGAATGCTAATCTCGTTGTGAACATGACCGGACGCCTGCTTGAGGGCGACATACCATTCAAATTGAGAGTGGTAGATGAGATGACCACTGCCAACAGTGATGAATACACGCTGCAAGACCAGTACGTATTCAGAGCACACCATGTGAACGACACTGCCAGGAACCAGCGCGACACCATCACGGTGAAGATGCACCGCTCGGCCCGGCTCAAAGACATGCCTAATGGAGTGCGACTCACTGTGGAACTCGTGCCAATTGGCGCACTCAAGCTTGGACAGACGGAACGCACCCGCGCCGTGATCATTCTGACGCGTGATGCCATCAAGCCCGAATGGTGGGATTCTCAGGTTGAAAATAATCTTTTCGGCAAATATTCAAGCAGAAAGTACAAGCTCTTCTTGCTCTACATCGATCCACAGGCTACCCTTAATGCTGACATGCTCGAGAATGCTCCATACAAAGCCATACAACTCCTTCGTAAGTTCAAGCAATGGCTGCAAGAACATCCAGACCTGGCGGTTGAGGAGGACGGCCAGCCTATGACGGTAAATGTATAACCTTTTCAAATTTCCAACATCATGAAATTATTAAAAATCAGACATATCATAGCCCTGGCACTCACTCCTTTCTTGCTGACAGCTTGCTTCAGCGACGATGGAAACTATGATTACGACAACATCGATCCGCCTACATGGCTCATCAATGTGAACACGAATTTCATTCGCGTGTCGGGAGTCGGTGGCCGGCAGATCACTCTTGACGCCTCAAAATACTTCACTTGGGGCGAAGACTCTCTCAAGCGCAGTGAGGAAGTAAGATACGAGTGGATCTACAACGGGCACGTTGTTTCCGAGCAGCTAAAGGAGACCATGCTCGCCGAGGATCTGCTGGAGCGTATGGGACTCACAGACTATACGACAGAGCAACCACTGAACGGTGAGTTTCACATTATCGACAAGAGAAATGGAATTACGTTCATGGCACGTGTGGGATTCACCATCTATGCGCCGATTTCCTCAGGTGACTTTATCATCTATGCGGCCAAGAAAGGACAGGAGCATGTCGGGAAGCTTTCTCATCTGGCTTTGTACTATGATACGGATGCCAACGGTAGCTTGAAAGAGAACTACTGGTTCAGGCCCGATCTTTCGGAGGACATTCCAGGAACACCGAAAGAAATAGATATCGCTTTGGCCAAGAACATCAGTCCGACAGGTAGCGTCACTGCCATTACCCAGGAGGGTTCTGCCACTGTCTTCAACGGTGCCACCTTAAAGAAAGAGTGGGATCTGTCCTCGCAGTTTGCCGACGGAGTTCCAGAAAACTTCCTCGTCAGTGCACGCGCCGACCAAGAAACCAGCGGCACTTATCCTGCATTCACATGGGTGGCGACGAAGGACGGACGCGTCTTTACCCGCCAGACCGGCAAAAACTGGATCGGAGGAAAGTTCCTGACCGAGCCTTACTATCTCGACGAGAAAGGATATAAGATCACCAAGTTTGGTCATGGACTGTGGGGCATCACCAATATTGTGTGCTACGATGAGCTCAACCGGCGGGTTGTCATCGCGACGGCTTTGCCCCACGATGCCACAAATACCTACCGAAGCTACATGAAGGTGCTTACAAGCTCCAACTGGAGCAGTTCATACACGCCGCTGATGAATATGCCTGAGGATGCAAAGGTGTACCACATGACGGGCATGAACAGCACCGCCTTGTGGGACAGCAACAACAGCTGGTATCAGATATTCTACACCACTGGGGGCAAGTCTATGGTTGGTACGTTCAGGATTGACGTTCGTTATCGCAGTTTAAGCAACCCATTGACGGCCTATAGGCTGCCTTACGAAATCAAGGGTCATCTGTTCAACGACGAGACTGTGTTCCTGACTGCCGCTACTACACGTTTCTACAGAAACCCGACCTACAACCAGTACGATCTCTTCTCGGAAGGTACCAAGATCTTTGCAGCCGTCAAGCAACTGTCATATGGTGCGAGCGGAGCAACCGTCAGAATTGTGCAGATGCCGTTCGAAGGCATTACTTCCAAGGTTACCTGCATGACCTACGACCGTTCTGACGCTTACTGGGCCGGAGGCTACAAGCATCTCATCGTGGGATGTGAGAATGGTGACGTCTTGGTATACGACTCTCAAACCTTGCAGCAGCCTAAGCTTGTCAAGAAATACAATGTCGGCGGACGTGTGGCAAGCGTGAAGCAGTTGGGTGTCATGCGCAACACACTGGATATGTATTAAATCTTAAAGCAATATTAAAGAAAAAGAAACAACCATAATGAAAAAAGTTATTAATATCGTGACGATGCTTGTGCTGGCCTTGGTGGCCAGCCACGCATCCGCTGCAGATGATCGTGTGGCCGCGGACATCACAGTGAAGCCCGTTAACGGAGCGATGTCACTGACTCTCAAGAAGACCGCAGCATGCACATCTTACAGCATGATCATGTTCACGTCTGATATCGCCGCTCTTATCAGTGACGGCACCTTGGCTCAATATCTCAGCAGCCAAAAGGCCAAGAAATATACCACCGATGTCCAAAATAAGAAACTTCTCGACTTTGGATTCGTCGTGTTACCAGAAAAGGAATATACACTCCTGACCCTCGCCTATGGCAAAGATGGCACCCCCGGACTTGTCACCCGCACTCCATTCACCACCCCTGAGCGAGTCGCCGTGGGACATCCCAAGATGACATGGGAAATCGTATCCGTGGGACCGGACAGCGCAGTCGTGAAGTTCATTCCCAACGCCGATGTGGCCGGGTTTGCGCTTTGCCAGTTTGAAAAGGGTGCCATAGAAAAGTCCGTCGAACAATACGGCCGCCAACTGGGCTTCTCCAATGCCTATGATATGATCAAGCACTTCAGCGGAAAGAACTACACTGCCGAGCGGACAAACACTTGGCGCGATATGATCCCAAACACGGACTATGAGCTTTGCGTATTGCCCTGGGACAAGAATGGCGTGTATCAAGATATCGAGAAGGTGAACGTCACGACCAAGAAGCTCGGAGGAGCCGGCGAGGCATCCGTGGACATCAAGATCGGTGAGTTTGGCGGCAACGAGTCGACGGGCTATTTCCAGATCGTGACTTACACTCCCAATGACCAAGCTGCCCTCCATCGCGACATCATCATCACCGAAGAAGCTTTCAACAAAAGCGATATGGGCGAGGCCGGCGTTATCAAGATGCTGCAGACCGACGCTCCCAACGACCCCTTCTGGAACCAGTATAAGGTGGACAAGGCGCAATGGAACGCTGAACATAACACGACCTATATTGCCTGTTCGATGGCAAAAAATGCCGAAGGAGTCTGGGGGAAACTGCAGCAAGTAAAGTTCACGACGCCTGCCAAACCGTAATAACCAACCATCCGTTAACATGAAAAATCTAAGAAAAACATTCTTGGCAGTCGTCGCGGTTGCAGCCCTGCAACTGTCAGCTCAGAGCCAGATGCCTCCCATACCGGTGGACACCGCCGTGCGGATCGGTACCCTGGACAACGGTCTGAAGTACTACATCCGATACAACAACTGGCCTGAGCACCGCGCTGACTTCTACATCGCCCAGCGAGTGGGGTCTATACAGGAAGAGGAGAGCCAGCGCGGGCTGGCCCATTTCCTCGAGCACATGTGCTTCAACGGCACAGAGCACTTCCCGGGAAACGAACTTATCCGCTACTGCGAGACTCTCGGCGTGAAGTTCGGAGCCGACCTGAACGCTTACACCTCCATTGATCAGACGGTCTACAACATCTCTAATGTGCCCACCACCCGTCAGAGCGCGCTCGATTCCTGTCTGTTGATCCTCTACGACTGGTCAAATGCCCTCACGCTCGACACCAAGGAGATCGACCAGGAGCGAGGGGTCATACACGAAGAATGGCGCGAACGCAGCACCGCAAGCTCCCGTATGCTGGAGCGCAACCTCCCCAAGGTCTACTCTGGATCAAAATATGGCGTCCGATTCCCCATCGGCCTGATGAGCGTCGTGGACAACTTCAAGCCCAAGGAATTGCGCGACTATTACGAGAAATGGTATCACCCTTCAAATCAAGGCATCATCGTCGTGGGCGACATCGACTTAGACCACACCGAAGCCATGATCAAGAAGCTCTTCGGAGCTGTCAAGAATCCGGACAACCAAGCGCCTGTCACAGACGAGCCTGTGCCTGACAATGAGCAGCCGATCGTCATCGTCGACAAAGACAAGGAACAGGCAAACAGCTCGGTGGAGGTGATATTCAAGCATGAGGTTTGGCCGGAGTCGAAAAAAGGGAACTTGGACTATCTCGTGGCAAACTATGTTCGAAACGTGGCGCTGAGCTTGCTCAACAACCGATACGCGGAAGCGGCTCTTGACGCTGACTGCCCATACATCGGCGCCAGCGCAGGCTATGGGTCCTTCATCTTCGCCAAGACCAAGAATGCCTTCACCGTCAGCGCAGTCCCGAAGGACATGGACAAGACGGCCGCCGCATTGCAGGCAGCCCTCACCGAAGCGCGCCGTGCTGCCAAATTCGGCTTCACCCAGGCTGAATATGACCGCGCCAAGGCCAATGTCCTCAGCGGACTCGAAAAGTCATTCGCCAATCGCGACAAGCGCACGACCGCCTCGTTCGCCGAGGATTATAAGGGAAACTTCCTCAGCAACGAGCCTATCCCAGCCTTTGAGGACTACTATCAGATCATGAAGCAGCTCGTTCCGCAGATTCCACTGCAGAGCATCAACGAGATCATCCCGCAACTGCTCCCCGAGACTAACCGCAACATGGTGATCCTGAACTTCAACAACGAGAAGGAAGGCAATGTATATCCGACGGCTGAAAGCCTGCTTGAAGCTGTGCAGCAAGCACGTAAGGCCGACCTCGTCCCCTACGTGGACAAGGTGAAAAACGAGCCGCTGCTCTCGGCACTGCCAAAACCCGGAAAGATCGTGAAGGAAAAGCAAGGAAAAATGTTTGGCTACAAGGAGCTGAAACTTTCAAACGGCGTCACGGTCATTCTCAAGAAGACTGATTTCAAGAAAGACCAAGTGATCCTTTCGGGCACCGGACTGGGCGGAAAATCGCTCTACGGACCGAAGGACTACACTAACTTAGCCGTCTTCGACAATATTATAGCAATCAGCGGGCTCGGTAAATTCGCCAACATGGACCTGCCTAAGATCCTGGCAGGAAAGATAGCCAAGGCAGGCCTGTCTATGGGCGACAAGTACATGGGCGTCAGCGGCTCATCCTCACAAAAGGATGTGGAGACAATGTTACAGCTGATCTATCTCTACTTCACCGACATCAAGAAGGATGATCAGACCTTCGCCACATTGATGGAATCGTGGAAGATGGGACTCAAGAACCGTGACCTGTCGCACGAGACGATATTCGGCGACTCGCTCACAGCCACCGTCTACGGACACAACCCACGCCTCAAACCCGTGCTCATGGACGATCTGAAAGACATCGATTACAACCGCATCCTGGAGATTGCCAAGGAGCGCACGGCCAACGCGTCGGCATGGACATTCATGTTTATCGGCGACTTCGACGAGGCAAAACTGCGACCGCTCATATGCCAATATCTGGCGGCACTGCCGGATAAGGGAAAAGTAGAGAAAGGACATCTGACCAGCTCTTTCCAAAAAGGCGTGATCGACAACACCTTCCGCCGCAAGATGGAGATGCCAAAGGCACTGGCATATATGTTCTGGCACACCAATGACATCCCTTACTCCGTGGACAACGCCATCAAGGCTAACATGATCGGACAGATCCTGAGCATGGTCTACCTGAAGAAGATCCGAGAGGAAGCCAGCGCTGCATACTCATGCGGAGCTGAGGGCGGAGCCACCATAGAGGGCGATTACCATGACTACACCCTCCTGGCCACATGCCCCATGAAACCTGAGAAAGCCGACATGGCCCTCAGCATCATGAAAGAAGAAGCCGAGAACATGACGCGCACCTGCGATCCGGCAATGCTCGCAAAAGTGAAGGAATATATGCTCAAGAGCTATGACAATGCCTTGAAGACCAACGGCTACTGGTCGGGCGTGATCAACATGTACCGCAAGAATGGTATCGATGCACACACCAATTACCGCGAACTGATCAAAGGCCAGACCGAACAGGGACTTTGCGACTTCATGAAACAGATCCTAAAGAGCGGCAACCGCATCTCTGTGGTCATGCTCCCCCAGGAATAATAAATCTCTCTCACAAGTCTGCCTCCCACATTCCGACCAAAAGGAAGGGGGGCAGTTTTTTTATGTGGATGTCTGAAATAATGTTAAAAACAGACAACTTTGTAACTTATCCCCCACACGATCGTCATCATTACAGAAACGCGAAATCATCCAAGATGGACTATAAATATATCAATCAACTGCTGGAACGCTACTGGAACTGCGAGACCACACTCAATGAAGAGGGAATCTTGCGGGCTTTCTTCAGCCAGGAAGATGTCCCGGCTGAGTTGCGCCGCTACAAGGATCTCTTTGTCTATGAGCAACGACAGACCACGACAGACGTCTTAGGTGACGACTTCGACGAGCGGTTGCTCTCCATGATAGAGGAGCCCAAGACGGTCAAGGCACGCACCATCACGATGAAGCAGCGTCTCATGCCGCTCTTCAAGGCTGCAGCCATCGTGGCCATTATCCTCACGCTGGGCAACGCCGCCCAGGTTCCTTTCGTGCAGAAAAGCGACCCTGTCAGCCATTACGACGGCTACCAGCGGTTCGATCAGGGCACAGCGGTGGCCATGGGTGACAGTGCTGTCATGGACACTATCCAGCAGAGCAGCATCCAGCCTAAGGCTGCTAACATTCTAAAGTGAAATTATTTCTATGCTTTCTCTATAAAATCATGTTTAGTAAAACAAAAAAAAGGAAACTGTGAAGTTTCAATTCTCTCAAATTTTTCATAACATACTAACGTAAGAAAGGGACTGACGCTCGGCAGAGAGCTTATCAGTCCCTATTTTTTTTACGCCTTGCGCCCCTCTGATCCATCGGCCGAAGTTCGATAAGAACTGTCACGTCGTTCCGACAGCCTTTGCGCGCGACCTGTTCGTCCGGCAAGGCATGCCCACCTCATCGGGGTCGCGAGTCAAGCAGGCTGTGATGCCCCCGATTCCGCACTTCATTTCTCCGCCATCCGCAGAGCTATCCTTTTGGCCGTCCGGAGCTATGCTTTAGGCCGCCCATATGTATCGTTTGGACCGCTTAAAGCATAGCTTTGCCAACGCATTGATTATCAATTAGAAAAAGAAGGTCTGTTCTTCCGGCCCCTCCGATGGCCGGGGAACAGCATCTGAATGATGGCTTCCACCTTTGTGGGCGGGCCTTGCGTCCGCCCGCAAAGGCGATATTTCAGCCCGATAATCACCGATCCATCCGTAGGGGAGGATCGGCGTATCCGCCCGCAATCAATTCATCCGGACAAGGACATGGCACGAATGGCTGCCCGTAACTTGCCATCCCCAAACGGCATTCATTGTCCCTGCAGTCATCATTTTGGCCATTTCCATCTGCAATTTCGTCATCATCTGCGGTTTTATACTATTACGTGAGTTCGGGACAAGCAATGCCTTGTAAAAAAATGATAATTATATCCCGAACTCGCTTGTTGCGCTGTACGAGGCCTATGTCATCAGTGTGCAAGACGTTGCGTATATATTTATAGACCAGATTATTACGATGTCTACGAAAAATGGCTGCTTCCGGACGGGAAACAGCCATTCAATGGTTGGGGTTATGCATGCTGCACCGTCAGAGGAACATCTCTTTGACCAGATTGGACGTGTAGGCATAGGGCAGATAAGCCAACGAGGACGCGTCGAGGAGCTGCAGGCAGGCGCGCTTGCCGCGTGCGATGCTGCCGTGCGTATCGCTGATGCCCATGCTACAGGCGGCGTTGATGGTGGCGGCGTTGATGGCTTCCTCGGGTGTCAGCCGCATCTTGATGCAGGCCAAGGAGATGATGAACTTCATGTCGCCCGATGGCGTTGAGCCCGGGTTATAGTCGGAGGCGAGGGCGATGCCGATGCCTTCGCTGATCAGACGGCGTGCCGGTGCGTAGGGCATATTGAGGAAGAAGGAGGTTCCGGGCAGCAAGGTGGGCATCGTGTCCGCGTGCTTCAGCAGTTCGACCGACATGTCGGCCAGCCGCTCCAAGTGGTCGACGGACAGCGCGTTGTAGGTCACAGCGACGCCGACACCGCCCGACGGCGCCAGCTCTTCGGCATGGATTTTCGGGCGTAGGCCGTGTTCGGCGCCCGCGGCGAGCATGCGTGCCGTCTCCTCTGGCGTGAAGAAGCCTTCGTCGCAGAACACATCGATGAAATCGGCCAACTGCTCCCGCGCCACGGCAGGGATCATCTCGCGGATCACGAGATCCACATAGTCGGCCTGTCGGCCACGGTAAGTGCGTCCCACGGCATGTGCGCCGAGGAACGTGGCACGCACGGTGAGATCCGTGGAGGTCTTGATCCGGCGGATGACGCGCAGCATCTTCAGCTCGTCTTCCACGTTCAGCCCGTATCCGCTCTTGATCTCCACGCAGCCGGTACCCTTGCTGCGGATTTCCCGGATGCGCTTCATCGCCTGGGCGAAGAGCTCGTCTTCCGACTGCTGATGCAGGAGGTCGGCCGAGTTGAGGATCCCTCCGCCGCGGCGGGCAATCTCTTCATAGCTGAGCCCGTGTATCTTGTCGACGAACTCCTGCTCGCGACTTCCTGCATAGACAATATGCGTATGCGGATCGCAGAAGCAGGGCATGAGCAGTCCGCCCTGTGCATCGATGATGCGGAGCTGATTGTCATTCGCCGGCCGGCCGGTGTCTCCGCCGTTGGCGGAAAATGAGTGGGGAAGGCTGTCATGCGGCCCGAAGTCGGCAATCAGTCCGTCTTCGATCAGCAGCCATGCGTCACGGATGGTCTCGATGTGCGCCATTTCTTTGCCCATGAGACGCCTTTTCTCGGGGGGAAGGATGCCTGCTAAAAGGCCGATGTTGTGGATGAGGGTTTGCATGAGGGGAGGAGGGGATGAGGGGATGATGGGATGAGGTGATGAGGGTAATGAGGGGATGAGGAGGATGAAGACCGATTTGGAATTGCGGGAGCATCAGAGTGCGGGAGCGGAGGGGGCAAGGCGCAGGCGGGTGAGGCGTGAAGCCCGACCTGCCTATGGCCCTGATCCCAGCCGCTCCTTTACTCCATCTCTCTCACAATTATAATGCTTTGTTCAGACTCTCCATCTTCTTGTTGCGCAGGAAGTCCACCGTCTGGGCAATGTAAGGATACATCACCACGTCCTTGTCGATGAATGGGACCACCTCGCGATAGTCGGCCACGAGCCGCTCTAATATAGGGGAGGTCTTCAACGGACGGCGGAAGTCGAGGGCTTGGGCAGCATTGAAGAGCTCGATAGCCAGCACCCGCTCGGTGTTGAGCACCACTTGATAGAGCTTGGTGCCCGCATTTGCACCCATGCTCACGTGGTCTTCCTGACCCTGGGAGGTGGGAATGCTGTCGACCGAAGCCGGCATACAGAGGCCCTTGCTCTGGCTGACGATGGAGGCAGCCGTGTACTGCGTGATCATAAAACCGCTGTTGACGCCCGGGTTGGCGACAAGGAAGCTCGGCAGTCCGCGCGTCCCCGATACGAGCTTATAGATGCGGCGCTCGGAGATGTTGGCCAGTTCGGACATCGCGATGGCTAAGAAATCCATCGGCAAAGCAATCGGTTCGCCGTGGAAGTTGCCTGCAGAGATGATCAGATCTTCATCAGGACAGACCGTCGGATTGTCGGTCGTGGCGTTGATTTCCACGTCGGTGACATTCTGAACGTATCTTACGGTGTCCTTGACGGCACCATGTACCTGCGGAATACACCTGAAGGAGTAGGGATCCTGCACGTAGTTCTTAGGCTGACTGATCAGCTCACTGCCCTCGAGAATGTGCGTGATGTTGGCCGCAGTGTCAAGTTGCCCCTTATGCGGACGTACCACATGGACGGCCCGGTTGAACGGTTCGACCAGTCCTTCGTAAGCGTCCAACGAGAGCGCAGCAATGTAGTCGGCCCAGTTGCTGAGCTTTGTGGCCTGGATAATTGACCAACAGCAGAACGCGGCCATATTCTGCGTGCCGTTGAGAAGGGCCAACCCCTCCTTCGAAGCGAGCGTGATGGGCTTCCAGCCTTTAAGTTTCAGCAGTTCTGCACCGCTCATCCGCTTGCCCTGGTATTCCACTTCGCCCAATCCGAGCAAGGGCAGACAGAGGTGCGCCAGCGGCACCAAGTCGCCTGACGAGCCCACGGAGCCCTGCATATAAACGATCGGATAGACGTCCTCATTGAAGAAGTCGATGAGGCGCTCGACCGTATCGAGCTTGCAGGCGGAGTATCCGTAGCTGAGAGACTGGATCTTCAGCAGAATCATCAGTTTGACGATCTCGTTCGGGACGCGGTCTCCGCAACCGCAGGCATGGCTCATCATGAGGTTGATCTGCAGCTGGGAGAGCTGGTCTTTGCCAATGTTGATGTTGCAAAGTGAACCGAATCCGGTGGTCACACCGTAGATTGGCGTTTCCGACTCGGTCATTTTCTTGTCGAGATATTTGCGGCATCGGATGATCCGCTCACGTGAGTCGTCGCCCAATTTGAGCTTGTAGTTATGCCGGATGATCTCGGACACCTTGTTCAGAGTCAGATGCCCGGGGCTGATTTCATGTATTTTCTCCATATTGAAAGTTGTTTATGAGTCAGTTGGAAGTCAGAAGATCTTGACGGCCTCGTCGATGACAGCCTCGTCAACGAATTGCGGAAGCGTGACCGAAAGCTGCGGCGTGCGCTCCATCTCGCGTCGGATGGCATCAATGGAACCGGTGTTCCGGGCCCACGAACGGCGCGTGATGCCGTTGTTGACATCCCAGAAGAGCATCTCGCGGATGTGCCGGTCCGACTCGTCAGAGCCGTCGACGACCATGCCGAAGCCACCGTTGATCACTTCGCCCCAGCCTACTCCGCCGCCATTGTGTATGCTCACCCACGTCGCCCCGCGGAAGCTGTCGCCGATGACGTTATGGATTGCCATGTCCGCACAGAACTGCGAACCGTCGTAGATGTTGCTTGTCTCTCGGAAAGGAGAATCGGTTCCCGATACGTCATGATGATCGCGGCCGAGCACGACGGGTGCCTTGAGCTCGCCGTTGCGCACGGCTTCATTGAACGCCAGTGCGATCTTGGTGCGCCCCGCGCAGTCGGCGTAGAGGATGCGGGCCTGGGATCCGACGACGAGATGATTCTTTCCGGCTTCCCGGATCCAGTGAATGTTGTCGTCGAGCTGATGCTGAATGTCGGGCGTAGCATGCTTCCGTTCTTCTTCGAGCACGCTTGTGGCCAGGCGATCCGTCACTTCCAAGTCGTGCGGATCGCAGGATGTGCAGACCCAACGGAATGGTCCGAAGCCGTAATCGAAATATAGAGGCCCCATGATGTCCTGCACATAGGACGGGTAACGGAACGTCCCGTCGGGGCGGAGGATATCTGCGCCGGCGCGGCTGGCCTGCAGCAGGAAAGCGTTACCATAGTCGAAGAAGTACATGCCGCGTGCGGTGAGCTTGTTGATCGCGGCGACTTGACGGCGCAGAGATGCCTGGACGCGCTCGCGGAAGGTCTCGGGATCGTCGGCCATCATGCGTTTGCTCTCCTCGAACGACAGTCCTACGGGATAGTAACCGCCCGCCCAGGGATTGTGGAGGGATGTCTGGTCGGATCCGAGATTGACCTCCATGTCTTCATCGGCTAATCTTTCCCAGAGGTCTACGATGTTTCCCACGTAGGCCATCGATACGGTCCGCTGCTCGTCGACAGCCTTCCGGACGGCGGGGATGAGCTCATCGAGATTGTCGTGCAGCTCGTCCACCCATCCCTGGTCATAGCGCTTCTGCGCGGCCAGGGGGTTGATCTCGGCCACGACGCTGACCACTCCGGCGATGTTGCCTGCCTTGGGCTGTGCGCCGCTCATGCCTCCGAGTCCGGAAGAGACGAAGAGCGGTTTGCGCTCACGTCCGTTCATGACGCGCCGGACGGCGTTGAGGACGGTGATGGTGGTGCCGTGCACGATGCCTTGGGGACCGATATACATGTAGGATCCGGCCGTCATCTGACCGTATTGGCTCACGCCAAGTGCGTTGAGGCGCTCCCAGTCGTCGGGCTTGGAGTAGTTGGGGATGACCATTCCGTTGGTCACCACGACGCGCGGTGCGTTGCGATGTGAGGGAAAGAGGCCGAGCGGATGGCCGGAATACATGACGAGCGTCTGCTCGTCGGTCATCTCGCTGAGGTAGCGCATGGTAAGCCTGTACTGTGCCCAGTTCTGGAATATGGCGCCGTTACCGCCGTAGACGATCAGCTCGTGCGGGTGTTGGGCGACGCGAGGGTCGAGGTTATTCTGGATCATGAGCATGATGGCTGCCGCCTGGAGCGACCGGTGGGGATACTCGTTGATGGGTCGTGCGTGCATCGCATAGCGAGGACGGAAGCGATACATATATATTCTGCCGTAGCGTTTCAGTTCCTCTGCGAACTCTGGAGCAAGCACGGCATGCTGCTCTTTGGGAAAATAACGGAGCGCGTTGCGCAGTGCGAGGCGCTTTTCGTCGGCGTTCAGGATGTCCTTACGCTTCGGGGCGTGGTTCACTTCGGTGTCATAGGGCATCGGTTCGGGCAGCTCTGCGGGTATTCCACGCCTGATGTCGGCCTGGAATGCTGCCAATGTCATATCGTTGCTGTTGTGTTCCATTGTATATGTCAGATAAGAGATTCGACGGTCTGTGTGATTTCCCGCTCAGCCTGGTCGGCCTCGGCGGCGATGCGCTCTGCTTCAGCGACTAAGGCATCGGCCTTCTGCCGGTCTTTGAGAGATGCCGCATTGATCTTCACATTGAGGCAGGCACCCCTGACGGCCGCCCTTGCCGCGAGCGCGCCGACACCGGCGTCGGAGACGCTGTTGGGGTTACCCTGCTTTGCCATCATGCGGCACAGCTCGAATGTCTCAAAGGAGGCCTTCATCGTCTGGAGCGGTATCTCGGTGGCATAGAGCGTGGCAGCCTGGATGGCTTCGCCGCGGAGGCGCTTCTCCTCATCAGTTCCTTTCGGCATGCCGAATGCGTTCATGATGCGGTTGAATGCCTGCGTGTCCTCGTCGACGAGGTGCAAGAGGCGTTCCATGAGCTGCTGTCCGCGGTCGGCCCAGTTGCTGAACTCCTGCCATCTGTCATCCCAGCCTCGTTTTCCTGCCGAAAGATTGGCGACCATAGCACCCAAGGCGGCTGCCAAGGCGCCCATATAGGCGGAGATGGTGCCGCCGCCCGGAGCGGGCGATTCGCGTGAAGTCTCCTCGGCGAAGCCGCGTACGGAGAGGTCGACGAGTTTCTGTTGCTTGTCGTCGGCTTCGAGGAGGAACTCGATCACCTTCTCTTCGGGCTTGAAAGGCTTCAGGTCATCCAGCCCCATGGACTTGACGGCGATCTTGATGATGTCGCTTTCGGGGATGCCGGTGGAGCGTTGCTGCTTCTCGAGGAAGTAACGTCCGGCGTCGATGAGCGTCTTCTTGGGAATCAGTCCGACGATCTCCGTGCCGGTGACGCGCACGCCTCGATTCTGCGCGCAGCGGCATACCTCTTCAAAAGCTTTGTGCAGCGGCGTCACCTGAAGATTGGTCATGTTCATCGAAACCTGTGCGATGCCGTACTCATCGATATACCATCCGATGGCCTTCGTGCACTTCAGCGTGCCTGGCTGCATGATGGTGCGGCCCTGTTCGTCCTTGAGTGGCTTTCCGGTGAGCAGTCCGCCCTCGCGCATGGGGCGTCCTTTCTCGCGCACGTCGAATGCTATGGCATTGGCGCGGCGTGTGGATGTCGTGTTCAGATTATAGTTGACGGCGATGAGGAAGTCGCGTGCGCCGACGGCGGTGCATCCGGTCCGGGCCACGTTGTCATCATAGGGGCGTGCGCCGAAGTCGGGTGCCTTGTCGGGATCGGCGAGCTTTTCGGGCAGCGCTTCATATTCTCCGGCGCGGCATACGGCCAGATTTTTACGCTCCGGCTTGCGCGCGGCAGCCTCATAGCAATAGGTCGGGATGTGCAGATCATCGGCGATGCGCTGTGCGAGCCGGCGTGCGAGTTCGGCACACTCCTCAAGCGTGATGCCCGCAACGGGTATGAGCGGAAGCACGTCGGTAGCTCCCATACGGGGATGGGCACCGTGGTGCTGCCGCATGTCGATGAGCTGGGCGGCGCGTTCCACGGCTTTGAAAGCTGCTTCGCATACGGCTTCCGGTTCGCCGACAAAGGTGACGACTGTGCGGTTGGTCGCATCGCCCGGGTCGACGTCTAACAATTTGACTCCCTTACAGGCCGTTATGACATCCTGTATGGCATGGATGGTCTCCATGTTGCGTCCTTCACTGAAGTTGGGAACGCATTCAATAATACGCTTTACTTGTTCCATAGTATATCGTTCATATTCTTTAGTACGTAAGGTTATCAACGGCGCGCTTTCGCGAAGGGCGTTTGCAGTATTGAGATTTCAATTGGCAAATATAGTCTTTTTTTGTGTTTTGAAGCAAGAATAATCCATTAAATTTACTCGTGAAAGTTAATAAATGTGTTTTTCCACTGCTGTGCGTGCCGCTTCCTTAGTGTTTCTGCCCGCCCTAAAGGACTGCTTGGTGA
>ONHE01000114.1 GCA_900317545.1 uncultured Prevotella sp.
CGGGTAAAGGCGCCAGAACAGGCGTACCTGATGCAGGAGAAGCCGTACGCACCCCAGTGTCACGCTTCATATCGGTCACTACGTCGGTCAATGCTGGTCCTGTCGGTTTGGGAACTGCTACTACCACTGTTTTCTTAACAGTCTTTGCAGGCTTCATCATTTCCACTTCGAAGTCGATCCCGTTCACGCTGACCTTTGCGATGTTGCCTTCCACGCTTACGATATCAACATTATAGTCGATACCCTGTACTCGATATTGATATTTTGCCATAGTGTGTAATCTTGTCAGGTTATTCCAGTTTGTATGCTTACCCTTGATCGTGATGATGTCACTTTCCACATCATGCACGTCTTCAAGATACTCCTTGAGCGCCATAGCGATTAATGCGACATAGATTTCCTTATCGATTCCCTTTGTCTTAAGGCCGTCTTTGAGAATCACATTTGTCTTATGGCCCGTGTCCGCCATGATCTGACCGGCTTTTTGCAATGCCATCAGTGACGGGGGGTTCTCTGTTGCCGCCTTGATACGCATCTTCTGCTCCATGTAAGTCCCTGACAGTCGGAAGAAGACATAAAGCAGGGCGAGACAGGAAAAAACAAATCCCATCGATAGAAAAGACAAAGCCAGCCCGTGGGGATCTTCGCGCTTCCATTTTGAAATCTTCGACTCTGCAGTCTTAAAAGAGTTGTCTATGCCTGGTGTCACTTTCTCCCGGCTGCGTATCACCCATGTTCCTCCGTCCACTGCTATGCGTGCGTAGGACATATCCGGGGCAAGTGAGGGAACTGTAACCGAATCGATCAGGTCCGTGCAGTTAGCATCATACAAGGCAATCCAATTGGATCGGGTTGTGTCTGTAGGTGCGTTGAGATGCAAGGTGCCGTTGGTAGGATTGGAGTTCAGAAAAAGCATGAGATGCTAACGGGCATGGAGTTGTGTGCGTTCGTCCCCGCTCGGGATGACACTCATGAGGTTTCTGCAGTCAGCGACGCCCATCTGATTGTTCAGCACCGCTCGGTTCGTTGTCACATACATACCCCGCACATCATAGGTCGAGTAGGTTTTGTTGGCCAATTCCAGCCAGCTGTGTCTTTGCCCCATCTCATCTAAGATATTGTCATGATTGGATATCAGAACCTCATTGATCACGATGTTGTGAGCACCTTGGGCAAGCGTCGGGACTGAACCGGCTATCAGGTAACACATGAAGACAATTGTTCTTTTCATCTATGATATCACCTTTAATATTCTTGCCTCAAAGATAATAAAAAGATAATATAATGCACAAAAAAATGCACAAACTTACAAAGCATGTGCATTTTCCTTATAAATGGTAAGCTTGGGCGGTCTTGAAACGTGTGCTATCGAATGTTCGAAAAGCGTGTCAACGGTCTTTAGCCTTGACATTCATCTCTCTTCGCTGTCCTGGACATGTTTGCTTGATACGATCCTTTATCAGACCTGTTCTCGGATGACAGGAATTCCTATCCGCCACATAGGAACAAGACGATCAACTGGGCGGTAAAGATACGCATGAACATCGTGAACGGATAAACCGTAGAATAGCCGATGCCGGGTGCCTCCTTTGAACAGACCGAGTTGGCATAGGCCAAAGCGGGCGGGTCTGTATAGGATCCGGCGATCATACCCATGATCGTGAAATAGTTGAACTTGTAGCGCAAACGGGCCAAAGTGCCGATGATGAGGATGGGGATGACCGTGATCAGAAATCCAGTGTAGACATATTTCAATCCATCACCCTGAAAAACGGTGTCCCAGAATCCGGCTCCGGCCTTGATGCCCACGGATCCAAGGAAGAGCACAAGTCCCGTCTCGCGCAACATCATGTTTGCAGAAGTAGTCATATAGGTCACCAAGTGGAACAGATGCCCGAATCGTCCAATGAGGATGGCAATGATCAATGGACCGCCTGCAATACCTAATTTCAAGGCTACAGGCATGCCGGGAATTATCACGGGAATGCTACCGAAGAGGATTCCAACTAAGATTCCGATGAAGATGGTTGCGATGTTCGGCGCATCAAGACGGCGGACTGAGTTGCCCATAATATCCGCTACGCGGTTGACATTGTCTTCCGGCCCAACCACCATAATACGGTCGCCGACATGGAAATGGTGGCTTCTGCTGGCAAATAAATCGATACCCTGACGGGTGATGCGAGTCACGTTGACGCCGTAGACACTTGAGAAGTGCATCTTGCCAAGTGTTTTTCCGTTCATCGAGGGATTGGTCACGACGATGCGTTTTGAGACGAGGGGCTGTTTCTCGTTGTCTTCCGGGAACGGTCTTTCGATCACTCCTCCAATAAAAGCCCTGATGGCTTCAGCGTCGGACTCTGCACAGACAACCAACAATTCATCATCCGTATTGAAGATCGTATTTTTATTCGGAATAGAAACATTGCCATCGTGCAGTATACGCGATACGACCAGGTCGCGGTTTAAGAACTCGGAAACTTGCTGCAGCGTCTTTCCTGCCAGATATCCGTTATCTACTTTCAGATGCATGGAAAATGGCTTCTCATGTGGATTCTCTGCTTCTTCAGCCTGCAACTTTGCATCCTCTTCTGCCAATTTGACCTTGCAGAAATAGCGGATAGCAATGGTCGCACCAATAATACCCAACACTCCTAACGGATATGCACAGGCATAACCACTTGCAATCTGCGGGATGGAGCCATGTGAGAACACAGACCCCAAAGCCTCGTTGGCGGCCCCAAGTCCCGGCGTGTTGGTAACAGCACCATAGAGCGTGCCTACCATCATTGGCAGGTTGTCGGGATTGCTCGTGTCGAAGAAAAGATAATAGCATCCGAGCATCACTCCAATGTTTAAAATAATCATGCTCAGCGCAAGCATGTTGAGCGTGATGCCTCCCTTACGGAAGCTCTCAAAGAATCCGGGACCAACCTGCAGACCGACCATGAAGACAAACAGAATCAGACCAAAATCCTGCACAAAGCCCAGAATGTTGATCGGGGCAGTAAAACCGATATGCCCTGCAACAATACCAGTAAACAGAACAAACGTTACTCCAAGTGAGATGCCGCCGATCTTCACTTTGCCTAACAGTACGCCGATCGAGATCACGACCGCATAAAGCACCATGATATGGGCTACGGAATCTGTAACTGTAAAAAGATTAATTAACCAATCCATGATTTTTCTTGAATATCGATTGCAAAGGTACAGATATTTTCTGAAACGGTGGAAAATTACCTCAGATTATTTTGAACGAAGGGTCTGTAAACCTATATGGAACGTAGCGAATAAACATGACAATCAATTTTGTTATTAACATCAGAAGTTGTCAACTAAATCCAGTAAACTACACTCGTGCTTGCTGCCTTTTTGCTGACAAATTTCGACATCATAACTCCGGATTCCGCATATGATACCTTTAGGCCGCCGAGAGCTATGCTTTGGAGCGCCCAAAGCTATCATATGGAAGCTCCAAAGCATAGCTCTACGGAAGGCAGAAAGATGATCTTTTTTGTGAGCAATTATAAATATTTGTAGTAATGTAGATTACCTCAATATATTAACGGATTACTTTAATGGATTTGGAGTAGGCTTGAAGTTGCTCCGCAATAAACTTCGAGCATCAAAAAAGGCGATGCCTTTGCCGACATCGCCATTGTTGATTTGGTGGGAAATCGCTTATCCTTCGATCGCAGCAACCCCCGGCAGAATCTTTCCTTCGATCGCTTCCAACATAGCGCCGCCACCTGTGGAGACGTAGGAAACCTTGTCAGCGAGGTTGAACTTGTTTACTGCTGCAACAGAGTCGCCTCCACCTACGAGTGAATAGGCACCGTTTTCCTGTGTGGCTTGAGCCACATAGCGGGCGATCTGCTCAGTTCCGTGAGCAAAGTTGTCAAACTCGAACACACCAACAGGACCGTTCCACAGGATCGTCTTTGATTCGAGAATGATCTTCTTCCAGTTCTCCAAAGACTCTTCCGAAGCGTCCATGCCTTCCCATCCGTCAGGAATGTTGAAGATGTCAACCACTTGGCTGTCTGCGTCATTAGAAAACTTGTTGGCAGCTACGGTTGCTACAGAGAGGCTGAGGTTGACGCCTTTGTCCTTTGCTGCCTGCATGACGTTCAAAGCCTCGGGCATTAAGTCGTCCTCATGCAGTGATTCTCCGATATGTCCACCTTGTGCCTTAATGAACGTGTAGCCCATACCGCCACCGATGATCAGATTGTCAACCTTGTCGAGCAGATTCTTGATCACGCCCAACTTGGAGCTTACCTTTGAGCCCCCGATGATGGCTGTGAACGGATGTTCGGCATTCTTCAGCACATTGTCGATGGCCTTGACTTCTTTCTCCATGAGGAATCCAAGCATTTTGCTGTCCTTGTCGAAGTAGTCGGCGATCACTGCGGTGGAAGCATGCTTGCGATGAGCAGTTCCGAATGCATCATTGACATATACATCTGCGTAGGACGCGAGCTTATGGGCAAATTCCTTCTGGCTTGCCTTCATAGCCTTGCTGGCTGCCTCATACTCGGGTGTACCCTTTTCGACGTCTGTCGGTTTGCCTTCTTCCTCTGCATAGAATCGGAGGTTCTCCAACAGCAGAGCTTCGCCAGGCTGCAGGGCGGCTACGGCTTCGTCAGCTTTTGCACAGTCCGGGGCAAACTTCACGTCAACGCCGAGACGCTCTGAGACATTGGCAACAATTTGGGACAGCGAAAACTTAGGATTAACCTTGCCTTTCGGCTTGCCCATATGGCTCATCATGATGACGGCTCCACCGTCGTCAAGGATTTTCTTCAGTGTGGGCAGCGCGCCACGGATGCGGGTGTCGTCAGTTACATGGCCATTTTCGTCCAATGGCACATTGAAGTCTACGCGGACAATTGCTTTCTTGCCTGCAAAGTTGAATTGATCAATTTTCATCGTTTTTTATAATTATAAATGAATCGTTTATCTCTTCAGCACGCAAAGTTAATAAAAAGTTTGGAATATGTCCTCTTAGGTGATAATTGTTTAATGAAATTAAGAGAATACGGCACTTTCTGCCACTTCCGCATGACAAAAACACCCCGTAATGACGGAGTTTTATTTACGGATTGACTGCCCCCACAAGGTCTTACGTACGCTGTGTGTGAGCAGGATCCTCATTCCGGCTTATTCGTCTTCATATTCCGTGGAATCCTGGATACCTGCTTCGTCCAGCGCTTCCTTGCGTTCGATACAGGTGCCGCATTTGCCACAGTGCTTCTCCCCACCCTTGTAGCAGCTCCAGGTTTCGGCATAGTCGATCCCTAAGGCCTTGCCATGGCGCGCTATATCAGTTTTGAAGATATTGGTGTATGGGGCTAATATCTTCACCCCGATATAGGTCCCGGCCCTTGTGGCCATTGACATGGCATCTACAAATTCAGGCCTGCAGTCGGGGTAGATGGTGTGGTCGCCGCTGTGATTGGCCATCATGACGTATCCCAGCTGATTGCTTTCGGCAATGCCCGCGGCAATAGAGAGCATGATTCCATTGCGGAATGGGACGACGGTCGACTTCATGTTTTCTTCGTCATAGTTACCCTCCGGGATTGCGTCGGCGCCCTCAAGGAGAGAGCTCTTGAAATAAGTGTGCATGAATTGGAGGTCAATCGTGAAATGCCGGATGCCCAACCGCTCACAGTGTAGACGTGCAAAGGGAATCTCGCGCATATTGTGATTGCTTCCGTAATTGAAGCTGATGCCGAGCGCAATGCGCTCTTTGAACTCATAAAGCATGGTGATGGAGTCCATGCCACCACTCACTATGATAACAGAATCTTTCATTTTCTTCTATCCAAATAATATACGCAAGGCTTCTTCAACTTTGCGGACGGGATGCAATTCGATGGGATATTTGCGCGGATCTAATCCCTTCAGGTTGTAGGCAGGGAGTATGAGGTGGCTGAATCCTAATTTGGCCGCCTCGGTCACCCGCTGCTCTATGCGGTGCACAGGCCTGACCTCGCCACTCAATCCCACTTCACCGCACATGCACCAGCCTGTCTCTATCGGTGTGTCAACATTGCTGGAGAGCACGGCCGCAATGACACTGAGATCCATAGCCATATCAGTCACGCGCAGCCCACCCGCAATGTTGAGGAAGACGTCCTTCTGCATGAGCTTGAAACCGACACGTTTTTCCAAGACGGCCAGCAGCATGTTCAATCGCCGTTGATCAAATCCGGTAGCTGAACGTTGAGGTGTTCCATAGGCCGCGGTGGACACTAAGGCTTGGGTCTCGACAAGAAACGGTCTCACTCCCTCGATGGTTGAGCTGATGGCGATGCCCGAAAGGCCCTCATGGTCTTGTGAAAGCAGTAGCTCGGAGGGATTTTCCACTTGTCTCAGTCCGTTCTGTCGCATCTCGTAGATGCCTAACTCGGATGTGCTTCCAAACCGGTTCTTGATGCTTCGGAGAATTCTGTACATGTAATGTTGGTCACCTTCAAACTGAATGACCGTATCGACAATGTGCTCCAAGATTTTAGGTCCTGCCAGTGTTCCCTCCTTATTGATATGCCCGATCAGAATGACAGGGATACCGCTGGACTTTGCAAAGCGGAGCAGGGCAGAGGCACATTCCCTGACCTGAGTGACGCTGCCCGGGCTGCTGTCAACAGATTCGGTGGCAACGGTCTGTATGGAATCGATGATGACAAGATCCGGTTTGACCTCGGAAATGTTGATGAAAATATTTTCAAGGGATGTCTCACAGAGGAGGGTGACATGCTCGTTTGCTGTTTGTTGGTTTCCCATGATCCGCTCTGCACGCATTTTTATCTGGTGCGCACTTTCTTCGCCGCTGACGTAAAGTATGCGGCGGTCGCCCATGTGCAATATAGTCTGGAGCGTGAGCGTGCTCTTTCCGATCCCCGGTTCACCTCCGAGCAGAATGATGCTGCCAGGTACAATCCCGCCTCCGAGCGTCCGATTCAATTCCGAATCATGCGTGTCGATACGCGGTTCGTCCACAGATGAAATCTCGTTCAATCGGCGCGGACGGCTCACTGCTTGAGCATGAAAAGCGGATCGATTGCCCGAACGACTCACGGCCTGTGCTGCCGACTTGGCAGCGTTGCTGCCTGTGTCAGCCGCGACACGGATCTCTTTGAAGGTGTTCCATTGTCCGCAGCTCGGACATTTGCCGACCCATTTTGCCGACTCTTGTCCACAGTTGGAACAGACATAAGCAATTTTATCTTTGTTCATGATAAACAGTCTTCTAAATGCTTCGCATTAACGTTTGTTGAGCTGACAAAAGTAATAAATATTTTCGTAGGAATCAAAATTAATTGCTATTTTTGCAACATGAAACAGCTCGTCTTTTATCTTGCTTCTCTATTGATCCTTGCATCTTGCGGCCAATCTTACGAGGAAAAGCAAGCTCTTTCCAGAAAACAAAGGGCAGAGTTACGTAGGGAAGATTCCTTGGCTCTCAAGATAGCAGTGCTACCTACATTAGATTGCTTACCGATATTTCTGGCCAATGATCATGGTATCTTTGATTCATTGAACGTGGATGTCCATATCCGCCAATGGAATGCTCAGATGGATGCAGACACGGCCTTGCTCGGCGGAAGTATTGAGGGAGCAGTGACCGACTTGATACGTGCTGAGCGAATTCAGCGGCGAGGCATTGCGTTGAAATATCTAACGTCAACAAACTGCTATTGGCAACTGATCAGCAATCGGACAGCACGAATCAAGCAGATTAAACAACTTTCCGACAAAATGGTGGCCATTACGCGTTATTCGGCCACAAGCTATTTGGCAGACATAGCCATCGACAGTGTGAAAACCAAGTATGATGTCTACCGTATACAAGTGAACGATGTCAATATCAGATTACGTATGTTGCTCAACAACGAGATGGATGCTGTGCTTCTTCCAGAGCCTCAGGCCACCACGGCAAGGCTTTACGGAAATCCCGTATTATTCGACAGCCGCAACCGAAACCTGCATTTGGGTGTGATTGCTTTCCGCGAAAACGCATTCAGAAATGACAAGCGGCGCAAGAAACAGTTACTGGCTTTTGTGTCAGCCTATAATTCGGCGTGTGACTCTATCAATCAGAAAGGGCTGGCCTACTATAAAGAGCTGATTCGGAAGTATTGCGGTTCGGATGACAAAACTATACAAGCTTTGCCCAAAATGAAGTTTCTGCACGTCACTAAACCAAAGAAACAAGATGTCGAAACTGCCAGAAAAATCTATCTATGAGCCGTTATTTTGACCAGATTCAACATATCCGCCTCACCATACTGACTAATCAGCAATTAGGAGTCGCATTGGGAGAACTGAAAGCACTGCTCGGAAGTCAGGTCGACATGCCTGTTTCTGATTTACTTCAGCAGGTCGAAGACGTGGAGGCAAATTATCAGCTGATGAAAGATTACTTGTTGAAGGGTGTCAAGGATCAGCAGCAAACGAAGGTATACAATCAGTTGTTGGCTAAGCTCTTTAGACTGACACAGGACATAGAAATGCGTCTGCTTACGCAGACAAATGGCATTTTTGCTCAGTCTTGTCATCATAGTCGTCACACAGATCTACAGACCGACGATATCAAATCCCACCTGGAAGGCTTCGTTCAGGATCTTGCAATTCTTTCTTTGGAGACATCAACTGTTAAAGAAGAGAAAAAACAACTGATCTATGAAGCACATCAGCGTTATATGAACATGCTGTTCGAGACGCTTCTTGTGTCTCCCCAATGGAATGACGGTATGAGGGACTTCATGACAGATATACTGTTGTCTCCGACCATCGATGGCAACAACGCGCAGTTGATGATCAGTGCGATAATGCTCTCCTGCATGAATGTTTTCGATGCCAACAAGTTCTATGCGCTGAAGGATGTCTATCTGCGGACACTGGACGTGCATCTGCGCCAACGTGCCTTAGTGGGATGGGTCTTTTCTATGCCGTCCTACAAGCAGGGCGAGCATGACATTTTGGGGATCGGGGATGCGGTCGGCGAACTCATTAAGGATGAACATGTACAGCGTGATTTGCTGGAACTCCAAATGCAAGTATTCTACTGCAAAAATACAGAGCGTGATTACAAGGCCATAGAGCAAGACATCCTGCCGAACATAATGAAGAACAACAACTTCCAGATCACGCGTTTCGGCCTGATAGAAAAAGAGGAAGACAGTTTGGAGGATATCCTTAATCCAGGCGCCGCAGATCAAAGAACAGAAGAGTTGGAAGCTGCAATCAACAAAATCATCGATTTACAGAAGAAGGGTACAGATATTTATTTTGGTGGATTCGCACAGATGAAGCGTTTTCCGTTCTTCAACGAACTGAGCAATTGGTTCGTCCCTTTCTACGCCGAGCATCCAGGGCTGAAACATGTCCGCAGTTCCGAGCTGTCATGGAAAATATTGCATGTGCTCTATGAAGAAGGGCCGTTCTGTGATTCCGACGAATATTCCTTCGCTTTAGGCCTCTCCCATGTCCTCCAGAATCTGCCTCCAGGGGTGAGGGAACTGCTGGGAGACCCTGACGCAATCGGTCATCGAGTATCAGAGATAGAGAAGAACTCGCCTACATATATCCGTCGGATGTACCTTCAGGACCTCTATCGGTTCTTCAGAATCAATCCGGAGAGAATGCAACTGGTAAATCCTTTTGATTATGAGGACGAAAAAATCCATAATCCCTACTTCTTTACGAATTCTCTGCTCGCATCCCTGCCAGAATCGATCTTTATGGAGTTGGAAAAGTTTCTGATGAAACAGAAGCTTTATCAGTATGTTACTCCGATCTGCAAAACTTTGGAACAGACTGACGATCCGGAGCAAATGATCATAGCAGGATACTTGGCCATGCAGTCTGGGAAATATGCCCGTGCGCTGCAATGGTTCAGAAGTGCGCTCGGCAAACAGCCCGACAGTCTGCAGGCTTTGAAAGGTATAGCACTGACATCCTTCAACACCAAGGACTTTGAATCTGCCGAAAAGGCCTATCAGCAGCTTGCGCGTCTCAAGCCGGATAATCTCCGCTATCGTCTCAGCCTGAGCATCTCTCAGATCAACAATGGCCATGAGGATACTGGTGTCAGCGGCCTTTACAAGTTGAACTATGAATATCCGGATGACCTGAACGTCATGCGCGCGCTGGCCTGGGGACTGATGACGATCTACAAAAATGAACAGGCTGATGCGATCTATCAGAAATTATTGGATGTTGAAAAGCCGATGCAGATGGACTATCTCAATGCAGGTTACTGTAAATGGTTTTTAGGACAGCACAGTGAAAGCATTCACCTTTTCAAGTCGTTCGTCGCGGAAACCGGCTCGGAGGATTCCCGTGGACGGATCGACTCAGAATTCAGAAAAGACAGAAATATCTTTGACCTCAATCATATTTCATCGACAGAGCGAAAGATCATTATCGACTTGGTGTGTGAATAGATCTATGTCACAATGGCTCAGTAGGAAAAAGGTGGGGATAATTTTGTTAATTGATAAATATTTCTTTCCTTTGCATTATGGAAGAAAATTATCTGTATGAG
>ONHE01000196.1 GCA_900317545.1 uncultured Prevotella sp.
GCCCGAAAGGATACATATGGGCGCCCGAAAGGATAGCTCCGGGCCGCCGAAAGGATAGCTCTGTGAAAGCCCCTGAATCAGAGGGCCTTGCGTGAACAAATGAAGCGTGAAAGTGCGATGACGTATTTTTGAAGTATTTGGTTTTGTATGATGACGTATTTTCTATGTATTCGTTTATTATACTTTGTTGATATATAAATTTATCTTTGCAAATGAATTTTAAGCATAATATCATGAACAATTCCTTTTGGAAGGTAGCCGCATCTCTTGCCTTTCTGTTTCTCGTCGGATGTTCCGGTGGTGAAAGCGTGGCGGAAAGTAGCCCGTCTGCGCCGGATCAGCCGGGAAAGCCGGAGGATCCGACTCCGGCATTGGCAGATGACACCATTCCAGCCCATTCTTTCCAGATGGGATCGTTGACCGGCTTTGAAGCTGGGGTGCGCAATGGAAATACTTCCCATGCTGGTGGTAACTCTTCTACGACCTATTATAACTTACCATTATTTGAAGTATATGACTTCAAGATGACCGACAGCCAATGGTGGGACGATATCGTCGAAGAGTTTGAGTACAGCGGAATGGATTACATCTGTCCAAACTGCCGGGGTTGCCTCCCGGATCCCAAGAAGTATACGGACCATGGTGACCCAAACAGAATAAAGGATCTTATTGCGGCCATCAAACGTCGGGGCTCTGATCTGAAGGTTGCCATCTTCGATGATGCGCCCGCATCCTGGGCCGCAGCCCGCAATCTGGATAAGTATGGCGCTTATGTGCCGGTACTCAGCGATAATGATCTCAGGAACAAGTCGCTGACCGACAAGGATCAGGTGTATCCCATTGACGATTTGAATGACATTTATAAATATATATGGGATTATAACATCAAGCTGGCTTTTGCGAATTTCTATGGTCCAAATAGTGACAACAATCAATACCTGTTCCGCTATAAAGGGAAACCGGTGCTCTACATCTGGAGTCCAAACGGCTTTCTGAATGTGGAATACCGTGCCTTGGGAAACAAGAAACCCGACTGCAACGGCAGGTTGAAGGCCATCCTTGACAAGCTCCATGCAGATTTTAAATCCACCTTTGGGGAGGAAGTGTTCATCTGCGTGGACGGCGCATTCCGTGATCGTGATCCGCAATCGGCAAACAGCGCGGATGCTTTCAACAACTGGTTCACTGCTTCAGAGGCAGCAACGAATAGAAGTTCTTACACTTTGGCTAACTTCAAGGGGCATAATGTCGGGGTTGCCTGTCCAGGCTTCCTGTGCAATGACCGTTCTGGGAGCAGAATGCTTTTTGATGCCGAAGAAGGGAAACGACTGACAAAGGCACTTGATTATTTCGTGAAATTCCATGCTACGCTGGTTCTTTTGGAAGGCTTTACCGATATGGTTGAGAATGCGGCCTTTTTCAGAAGCAAGGACACGAAGTATTATTCGTTTCCCAACCAGCGGCTGAATCTTTTGCGAAAATACAGCAGCAGCAGGGCTTATCCATTGGAAATGAACGTCGAGGCAGAGACTTGTGACAAGTTCGTCGACAACACTCCGGGCAATAGCGGAAACCAATACCGGAGCGGAGATATAGACATAAAGACATGTAATGATGGCTATCCGGGATGGTGTGTTACGAATACGGCTGCCGGAGAATCCTTGGAATGGGTTGAACTTCCATATAGGAATGGATCCTCAGTTATCAGATTGCGATATTCATCGAATGAAGAAGTGAAAGTCAGAATTGATATTGACGGAAAAGAGGGGCACGTGACAACGCTTCCTGCTACAGGCGGAGGCTGGAAGACAGCAGATGCGGCGACGGTGACAATGCAAGTCAAGGGATGGCATCGGACAGTATTGAACGTGGTCAGCGGAAACATAGATATCAACAAGTTTACGATTGTGGCAAGCAAATAAGTAAAAAACACATATATTCTAAACTTAATAAAAGGTAGTAACATGAAACATTATCTAATGCTATTGATGTGTCTGTTGGTCTTTCTTCCAATATCGGCACAGGTTAGGACTGTACATGGTACAGTTGTAGATGCCACTGGCGAACCGGTCATAGGAGCCAGTGTCAGGGTGAATGGAACTTCCCGGGGGACTGTCACAGACCAGAATGGAAAGTTCAGTGTGGAGGCTGGAGCCAAAGATAAGCTGACCATATCCTATGTGGGATTTATGAATCAGGTCGTCAATGCCCGTGACAATCTCATGATCTCCTTGCAGGAGGATGCCAAACTGGTCAACGAAGTAGTGGTCGTGGGTTACGGAACACAGAAGAAAGCGACGTTGACAGGCGCTGTGTCAATGGTTAATTCAGAGGAAATAGTTGCAACAAAGAACCAGAATGTCCAGAATATGCTGACAGGAAAGATACCTGGTGTGCGTGTCATTCAGAAGACATCACAGCCGGGAGAATTCTCTAATCAGTTTGATATTCGTGGATTTGGTTCGCCGTTGATCGTGATTGACGGAGTACCTCGCGGTGATATGGAACGTATGGACCCCAATGAAATTGAGTCCATCTCCGTACTGAAGGACGGTTCTGCTGCCATTTACGGTGTACGGGCCGCCAACGGAGTCGTCCTCATCACGACCAAGAAGGGCAAAGGTAAACCAAAGATCGAGTATAATATGTATATGGGTTTCCAGCATCCGGCCGATATCCTGAAACCAGTCGGAGCCTTGGATCGTTACATACTGTCTAACGAAGTGTCCATGCGCGACTTGGTCAATCCGACCCAAAAGTATGCCGATGAGCTGATGGAGCCTTATATCAATGGTACCAAAGTTTCCACGGATTGGTATGATGCCATCATGAAAAACAGCGCACCCCAGTCATCTCATAATGTGAATGTCAGCGGATCGAGCGATCGCGTAGACTATTTCTTGAATTTTGGTTATCAGGATCAAGGTGGTTTTTTCCAGATGGATGCTCTCAACTACTATCGGTTCAATGTCCGTTCGAATGTGAACGTGCAGGTAACCAGAAATCTCAAGGTCGGGCTCCGGTTGGCAGCACTGAAAGACCGTCAGCGTTCCAATAATTCCGGACCTTGGCAGGTCTTCAAGAATTTGTGGCGATCTGTACCGAGTGATCCTATTTATGCCAATAATACAGCACCATATTATCAGAATCCGGAGAGCGCTGATGACAATCCGTTGCCACTGATTGATATGAATGCAACTGGTTGGATCAAGAATCGCGTAAAGTCAATCAACACGACATTTGATGCAGAATATCAAGTCCCGTATGTAAAAGGCTTGTCTTTGAAGGCCATGTTCAGCTATGATACACGGGACACCAGGAATGAGAATTGGCGCAAGGCCTATTCTTATTATGAGTATAATGAGGCCGCAAATGCTTACAATGGCGCATTGCGTAATGGTCCTACCAATCTGAATGAGTATTCCGGTGAAAGTTATACAACACTTTGGAATGCCTCAATCAACTATGACAACACGTTCGCTCGTCACCATGTCACTGGCCTTCTCCTGTTTGAGGAAAGCCATTCTGAAGGCAACAACCTTTATGCATCCCGCAATTTCAGCATTCCCCTTCCTTACCTGTTTGCCGGTGACTCCGAAGATCAGGTGGGTTCTTCTAATGCCGGTGGCATTTATGAGAATGCCAATCAGGGTTTCGTGGGGCGTTTGAATTACGACTATGCGGGTCGGTATATGCTGGAATTCTCTTTCCGTTATGATGGCTCCTCAAAGTTTGCTCCGGGACATCAATGGGGATTCTTTCCCGGTGTATCTGCTGGATGGCGTATATCAGAAGAACCTTTCATTAAGAATAATTCAAGACTTAAATTCATTGATAATATCAAGTTGCGTGGATCATGGGGAAAGATGGGAGATGATGGTTCCTCGTCTTATCAGTTTGTATCAGGATACGACTACCCGAATACTTCCGGTGGAATGTACAGTAATTATCCAACCGGCTATATGTTTGGTGGAGCTTATACCAATGCGTTGGGCTTCCGGGCTGTCCCGAATGAGAATTTGACTTGGTTTACGGTGAAGACGACCAACGTGGGACTTGATGTAGACTTGTGGAATGAGCTGTTCGGATTCACTTTCGAACTTTTCCAGCGCGACCGGAACGGATTGTTGGCCAATCGTATGAGCACCGTTCCTGGAACTTTCGGTTCGAGCATGCCCCAGGAGAATCTTAATAGTGACCGAACCAAAGGAGTTGAATTGGAATTGAGGCATAAGAATAGAATCGGGGATTTCAGTTATAGTATCACAGGGCAGGTTGCACTCACCCGTGGAATGAACCGTTACTATGAAGCCAATCCGGCAGGCAACTCTTATGATTATTGGCGTAACAGGTCACTCAATCGTTACAAGGATATATGGTGGGGACTCGGTGCCGATGGACGTTGGGAAAGTTGGGACCAGATCATTCATTCCATGTATTCGGGAGATGCAACCTATCCTGGTGATTACAAGTATCTTGACTGGAATGAGGATGGAGTCATTGATGGAAATGATTATCACCCCATTGCAACAACCACGAATCCTGGTGGAAACTTCCAGGATCATCGCAACTATCCATTGTTAAACTACGGTCTGACATTCACTGCTGCATGGAAAGGGATAGATCTGAACATGTTGTGGCAAGGTGCAGGAATGGCCTATGTCGGTTATGGAGAACAGCTGAGTGCACCCCTGTTATGGGATGGAAACGCACTCGAAATGTTTATGGATCGTTGGCGCCCGGCAGATCCAAAGGCCAATCCAAATGATCCAAACATACAGTGGATATCAGGCTCACATGCTTTCGGTGGAGGAAAAGGCACGGCAAATGTTGATTCTGAGTTTATGATTCAGAAAGGTGATTATGTTCGCTTAAAGAGTCTTGAAGTCGGATATTCTTTGCCTAAGAGCTGGCTTTCTCCCCTTGGCGTTCAGCGCTTCAGAATTTATTTCAATGCTTATAACTTGCTGACGTTCACCGGTGTTGACGGAGTTGATCCGGAGCGACCAGCTGAACTGTATGGATATATGTATCCACTGAATAAGACTTATAACTTTGGTGTTAACGTAACATTCTAAATCGGAGGAGGAAATATTATGAAATTACTAAGAAATATAGTATTCTGTACATTCTTTGGTGCAGCATTCACAGCTTGTCAGGATCTTGATATCCCGCCTAAGAATATCTTGAGTGGCTCTGACATTTATAATGAAGGAGGTATCACTGCGTATATGGCTGCACTCTATAGTCATCTGCCAATGGAGGACTTCAATATGGGTGACGACGGAGGCAGAGGTGGATTTTTTAATTGGTATGGAGTGAAAACGACATTGGGAAGCACTGGTGAATTTGCCAATAATGAATGTGGCAACAGCATAGTCTATGGAGACAAAGGCTATTGGGGTGATGCTTATAAAATCATTCGTCAGTGCAATGTGCTCATCAATGATCTTCCCAACTATGAATCTACTCTCAATCCTGCAGATGTGAAAGCTTGGATTGGCGAAGCCAGATTTGTTCGGGCTTATACATATTTTGCCTTGGTCAAGCGCTATGGGGGCGTGCCTTTATTGGAAAAAGCCCAAAATCTGGGTGATTCGCTGGTTATTGCCCGCAGTAGTCATCAGGAATGTGTGGATTTCATTCTGAGTGATCTTGACTATGCGATGCAGAATATGACTGGTGAAAAAATTAACGGACGGGCAAACAAATGGGTTGCAGCTGCATTTAAGTCCCGTGTGGCACTCTATGCAGGTTCTGTCGCTCGATACGGCCAAAACTTCAATTACATCTCACCCACTACAGGAACGCAATTGTGTGGTCTGCCCGAAAACCTTGCCAACAATTATTTCCTGCAGGCCTACGATGCAGCGAAGTTTGTTGATGGCGGCAACTATGCTCTTGTAACTGGAACGGATAAGCGTCAGGCTTGTTATGATGTGTTTGACAAAGCTGCATCCAATACGGAGTCAATTCTTATCCGCGAGTATGATATCAATAACTATGTGCACAGTTGGGACCAGTGTATGGCTCCTTCCCGGATGGTATCCAGCTATGGTGGTCGTTACTTCGTGCCGCTCGATTGGGTTGAATTGTTTGATGGACTGCCAATTGATCCGACAACAGGATTCCTTAAGACCACCGATGCCAATGGTGATTATGTGGTATACAACAGTGCTCATGGAATCTACGACAATGCGGAACCTCGCTTGAAGGCCAGCATCATGATTCCGGGAGATACATACAAAGTGAAGTACGAATTAGACATGCGTACAGGTCTGCTCGTCAATTGTACACCAGAAGACAAGATCAAGAAAACTACAAAAGATGATGGTAAAACCACCTATAGTTGGAATAATGGAGTCAATGCCTTTAAGGTGGGGGGCAAGGTTGTTGCGGTTCGTTCTACCCGCCGTCCGATTGACGGCCAGACATACGGACAGAGTGGTATTGCTATTTGTGGTTTCGATGGTCCTTCTACATCTGCACAGAACACCTGCAATACGGGCATTTATGGTGTAAAGCATCTCGTGCGCAATTTGCCGACGGGTGAAACGGCCTTACATCGCAGCACCCAACCCTGGGTCGATATCCGCTATGCGGAAGTGCTCTTGAATCGTGCCGAAGCTGCCGTTGAGCTGGCTCAGAATGGGGCATCCAATGCTTCCGACCTCTACCAGGATGCTTTTGTGTGCATGAATAAGGTTCGCGACCGCGCTGGAGCTAACCTGTTGACCAGCCCAAGTCAGTTGGCCGACATGGAAGCACCCGTCAACGGGATCGGCTTAGGACGTTATTCCTGGATCTTTGCACCGACCAAAGGCTTGCAGCTGATCCGTGTGGAGCGTTATAAGGAGTTGGCCATTGAGCATAAACTGTTCTGGGATATCAAGCGTTGGTTCACTGCAGATCAGCAGATGCGTGATTTCCGCTGGCGTATGTTAGCCTCTTATCTCTTCTTGAGCACAGCTGTCAAAGATCCAGATACAGGCATTCCGCATGGCAAATATATCTTTGACTCACGCGTATGTGACAGCTACGGCGGTACTCATACATTTGATTCGAAGTATTATTATGAAAGAATTCCGGAGGGCGAGCGCAAAATCAACTACTTGCTCGAGCAGAACGCAAGGTATTAATTTATAAAATCGATCGATTATGAAAAAGTTATTGAATATATTGCTGATTCTTCTTGCCGCAATAGGATTGGGCTCTTGCGAGAGGGATAATTATGATGGGCCCGATGCAGGCGTAGAAGGAGTCATCTTGAATAAGATCACTGGTGATACGATGCAGCTCTCTCAAGGGGGAGGCAACTTCTCCCTTCGCATTGTAGAAACCAGTTATGCACATGGTGACTCAACCGTTGTGGTCTCTCCCCAAGGCTTGAATATGAAGCAGGACGGGACCTTCCTTAACACCAAGTTGTTTGCTGGCACCTATGAGATGTATCCTTGGGAAAGTTGCTGCTATGAAGGCAAAGAGAGCAAGCAGATCGTTGGATTGAAGAGTGGCAGTAGAACGAAGGTTGTCTTTGAGGTCACTCCATATTTTGAGATCGAATGGGTTGACGAACCTTGGCAGGACGACGAAGGCTTTGTACATGCTGCATTTACCTTCAAGGCCAACCCGACGCCTGATGCAAGCTACACGCCTGCCCGACCTGAGAAGGCCCAGCTTTTCATTTCCAAGTCTGAGAAGGTCGGGACTGGTTCCGATGCTCGGTATACCAATAACGAGTATACCGTGTCCACTTTCGATGAGGGGAATGTCATTGAGCTGATCACAAAAGCGCCCATTGATTTCACGCAGCGTTTCTGGCTTCGTGTAGGCGTCAAGGCACATGCGGACGGTGCGCATGGCGTTTATGACAAATACTGTCTGAGTAAGATCAAGACGCTTGATTGTGTGGGGCATTCCAGCAACCAGTCCGGAAATTAATTGTTGTTTCAGGTTTCATATTCGCAGTTCGGGGGTCTGTCTGATGACAGGCTCCCTTTTATGTATCCGGGAATGGAGATGCTACCTGCGGATGGTGTCGCCTCAATGCCTGAATTAAGAAAATGACAGGTTGTTGACTGCAGGATACATTCTTTGTCGTTGGTATTGACTGCTTGATTTCCTGATCATTATAGCTTGTTGGATGCTTGGGCGTACAAATGTAGGAGCCCTTTTTCGCCGGTGCGCATTGTCTGAAGACGGCGTCCGTGCTATGGTAAAGGCACGTATCCGCTTTCGGCAATAATCTTTTGGCCTTGCATGGATGTGAGGAAGCCAAATAGGAGCCAGGCTTTTGACTGACGGTCGACGTCCGCTCTTACGGCGGCGTAGACGTCGGTCACATAGGGATAGCTGTTGTTCTGAATGTGCGCTTTGTCGGGTTCGATGCCGTTCAAGGCAAGCGCGCGGGTCGTTCCATTGTCAACAATGACGCTATAATAGTAATAAGGTGTGAATCCTATGCCGTCTGCATCATTTTTCAACTGCTCGTATGGGGACAGCATTACTCTTCCCACCTGCATCTCCGGGAAGTCTTTGATCTTGAGTCCGGCCATCACTACGGTCTCAAACTTCTCCTGACTGCCGGAGTTGGCGTTTCTTATGTAGGGCTTGATGGGAGCATCTGCTCCGCCGACTTCTTTCCAGTTGGTGATCTCTCCGGTATAGATCTTCTGCACTTGAGCCACTGTGAGCGATCTCACTTTGTTCTTAGGGTTGACCATGAAGATAAAGGCGTCTCGCGCAATGGGCTTCTCTATGAGCGTCACTCCTTTCTGTCCGGCATACTTTTTCTCATCTCTTGAGCTGCTGCGGGCCGTCAGGATCAGTTCTGCTTTATTGTCTATGAGATTGAGAAATGAGCCGTGCGTGTTGTTTTCCTGCAGTTTCTGGATCAGCAGGAATCTTGTTGCGTCCAGCGCATCATTCCACAGTGGTCGCACGACTTTGATATCCTCATTGGGATCCTGTGTAAATGGGCGACGCTCCCAGGTGTACTCATAGCCCATCAGCCGGCACATCAGGATGGTGCGCAGGGGCGTGGTGGAGTCCGATCCGTCGATGACGGGGAAGTTGTCTGCGGTCAGTCCGAGTTCTTCTTGCTGTATGCCCTGGCCGTTTTCGTCATGATCGTTGTCCGAACAGTTTGTGGAGAGAAGGAGGAAGATGCAAAGCAAGGAACGGATGATGGCCTTGGATGGAGTGAATGGAGAATGGTTCATAGTTGATGCGTTTGATGGTTAATTGCTTAAAAGTTCCGCTCGGTCTTTGGTCGTGCCTGTATGAGCTTGGCTTTGTGTATCGGGTTGATTGTCTGATAGTTAAACGGTCCGGTTTGCCGAATATTGCTTCCTGCCCGCCGCATTTTTCATTCGTTTTTACCTTTCGTCTGCTGCAGCAGATAGAAACAGGAGGTCGAGCAGTAGTTTCTCACGTAAGGGAGCTTGGCGATCAGCGGATGCAGCCTTATTGGTTTTAGTCCGAACTTCTGCCGGTAATGTGGATTGATGAACCATAGCTGCCTGTTCAGCACGTGGAGATGCTGACTGCGGACGATGGATTCAAACCGTTCGATGGATGTGCGGCATTGCTTGATGTCCGTCAGTTCGCTGACCGTGCGGCTGTTCTCATGGGCCAAGTGTCTCAGGATGAATCGATATACGGCGGTCGGAAGAAGGTGATAGAATGGGATTTTCGACCATACCGGATGCCGGGCTATCTGCTGATGGCCGCCGAAAGGCATCTGCCAGGCCGGAAAGGCCACAAACAGGATGCCTTCTGATTTCAGGAAACGGAGCGACTGACGGATGAATGTCTCCTTGTCATGGATATGCTCTATGACATCATGGAGCAGGATGAGGTCATATCGTTCTGTCTCTTCCCGGGGTGGCGGACAGGTGAGGAAGTCGCCGCAGATGAAGTCTCCCGCCGCTCCGTGTTGCCGGAAATAATGTTTCGCCTGCCTGATCCGGTCTTCACAGATGTCGATTCCGGTCACCTGCCAGCCTTGTTGCGCAAACGGCATCAGATTGCCGCCTTCGCCGCATCCTATTTCCATGACGCTGCCTGCACTTTTCTTCTCTCTGTATTGTCCTATGTAAGGCATGTAGAATTCTTCGGATGTCGCGGCCGATTCCTCGAAATACCGCGCTCTGTCTGCGTGTCTTTTTTGCATCTTCGTATCAATGGTCCGTGTTCGATGGAACCTGCTCCTGTGGTCAGGTTCTTTGTATAGGATGATAC
>ONHE01000101.1 GCA_900317545.1 uncultured Prevotella sp.
CACGTGCTCTGGCCAACTGAGCTAAAGAGGCAAATCCTTGCAGCCGCCAGGCGACTCTTGTCAGAACGTGTCGTAAAACGGCTGCAAAGATACGACTTATTTTCTAATCACCAAAATTTTTTCTTGTTTTTTTTACCTGTTACGTTGTTTTTCCTTGAATTTGGTCAGTTGAACCTTCATAGCATCCACACATTGATCCACCCCTTCCTCGAAAGTGTCACAGGTCTTCTCCACATGCAGCGTACCGCCTGGAACCAGCACCGTCAGGCTTGTTTCTTTATTTAAGGCCGTGGCCGGCTTGACTACTTTCATCTGTATCTCTGCGTTACTGATGTCTTCATAAGTCTTTTCCAACTTGGCGACCTTCTTTTCGACAAACGCCTGCAACTTCTCGGTAGCATCGAAATGAATCGATTGAATTTTAATTTCCATAGTTACCTCCTGTTTTTAATTAGGTTAAGCCCTTGGATGGGCATTCGTATATACTCGCTTGAGCTGTTCAAAAGTTGTATGGGTATAGATCTCCGTGGTCGACAGACTGTCGTGGCCCAAGAGATCCTTCACACTTTCCAACTCTGCACCGTGATTGAGAAGCGACGTGGCGAAAGTGTGTCTGAGCACGTGGGGGGTACGCTTCTTTAGCGTGCAGACTTTCGATAGGTTTTGTCTGACCACGTACCTCACCTGACCGGCGTTCATTCGTTCGCCTGACACTGTCAGAAAGAGCGCGCCCGACAGCTTATTCACCGAACGGTCACGAACCGTCATATAGTGCCGCAGTGCCTGTTCCAACTCATCACCAAACGGAATCAGCCGCTGCTTGTCACGCTTGCCGTCAACCTTGATCTGACGCAAGTGAAAGTCCACGGCTTCGTCATCCAAACCGACGAGCTCGGCCAACCGCATCCCCGTGACATAAAACATCAGGAGGATGGTTCGAGCGCGGATATCTTTATAATCATCCTTCCACACCAAGCCATCCAACAATGCGTCCATTTCATTTTCCTTCAGAAACTGCGGCAAAGGTCTACTCTTCTTCGGCCCCTCGATACCGCGCGTAGGATCTTTCACGATCAACTGACGCGAAAGACAATAACGATAAAAAGAACGCAATGCACTCAACCGTCTATTGACCGAAGATGCATTGTTTCCTTTATCTATCATACTCCCCATCCAGTCACGGATAATGTCGGAGTCAACAGACTCCCACGAGAGCTGAGCATCCAATTTTTTGAAGTATGCCTCAAAGGTATGAAGATCGTCCCTATAGCTTTCGACTGTCAGCCGGGAGCGGTTCTTCTCATACTGCAAGTAGTTCAAAAAATCTTCTATTATCATAACGCGCCGTTAACATCACGAATGCTTATCGGCAACGAATATAACGAAAAAATATCAAACCACCAAAAAATCCCGAGAAAAAAATATTATTCCTCGTTCTGACGCAGCTGCTGGACGTATACGGCATGCTCCATCTTGAGTCTCTTGAGCACAGAAGGCTTATCGTATTGCTGACGAGCGCGGAGTTCTTTCACAACGCCTGTCTTTTCAAACTTTCTCTTGAACTTCTTCAAAGCTCTTTCGATGTTCTCGCCGTCCTTAACTGGTACTATAATCATGCTATTGATATAATAATTTAATTGTTTAACATTCGCATCGGGATTCTTCACCACAATTGCGGGTGCAAAATTACTGCAAATTTCTCAATAAACCAACTTTTTAGCCGTATTTTATTGCATTCGCGACAAAATTGTGCGTTTCCTCCATTTTCGTCTCTTTCCGGCGGTCTTCGCGGAGCTATCCTCCGGGCCGTCAAGAGCTATCCTCCGGACGCCCCGGAGCTATCTTCCGGGCAGCCCGGAGGATAGCTCCGCAGAAGGCGGATGAATCATCCATCTGACCGAGGTCTGCAGCCCCCTTTTCGCGAGAGGTCCCTGCGGACGGCATAACAATCTGGATGACAGATCTATATCCTGTTTTTTTGCAAGTAAGAAGAAGGCTTATTTGAGCCGCTCGGTCACGAAGTCGACGGTCTTGAAGAATATTTCTTCCATCTTGTCCGATCCCTTCGAACTGAGGTTATGGTCGTAGAACGGATATTCCAACAGCTCAACGCTTCCGCCGCGTTTCTTGAGCGACGTAGCAAACAGCTGGCTCTGGACGGGCTCCACGGTTACGTCGCAGGTACCACAGACGAGCATCGCTGCCGGAACGTCTTTCTTGGGGATCAGGTTGACGGGCGAATACTTCTGCAGGGTCTTGGCCGACAGCTGGTCGAAGTAGGCAATGCGCTGCTGGTCCTTGGTCTTTGCGACAAGCGAAGCGGTCTCGAGATCAAAGATGCCGGAGTAGCAGACGAGAAGTTTGGTGTGCGGAACGGTCAGCGCGGCCACGGCTGCCAAATGGGCACCGGCTGACGTTCCGAGGAATCCGAACACGTTTGGGTCGACGTTCAACGCACGTGCATGCTGCTGCACATAGGTCACGGCGTCGAGCACATCCTGCACGGAGACGGCTACGCTGGCGCCTTTCTGCGGGGCGAGCGTATAGGAGACGCGGATGCCGGTGATGCCTTTCTGCTTGGCGAGATACTGTGAAAGAGACCGCGAAGAACCGTTGTCGCCGCGCGACCAGCCGCCTCCGTGGAGGTAGATCATGAAGGGCGTCGGACTTGCGCTGACGGCCTTGTCGACCGACAGAACGAGTTCGTAGCCGTCATGTTTCTTGAACACGATATCCTGTGTCTCCACGCCCTTGTAGTCCTTGCTCTTCAACCTGTCGCTGACGTAGGTATAGGGCACGTAGAGATCAGGGATGCGACTGATGTCGATGATCCGCTCGAGCTTCTTTTGGGAGACCAGCGCGTAGCTCCCGTCGGCATTCCGGGTCATCTTCATGCCGTAGCGGTTGGTGATCTGGGGGGTGTTGGTCTGGGCCGAAACCGTCAGGTACAGAAGCAGCAGCAGGCTGACGGACAGGAGTTTCTTCATATTTGACTTGGTCATGGTTGCGGTTTATGATTTTCTGAGTTTATAATAAGGCAGGAGCGCCGTATCGGTCGACGTTCCGTCAATGCCGACTTTCTCTGCCTGACGGACATATTGGGTGTTGCCAAGATCCGTTCCGGCTTCATAGAGGACGACCGCGACGCGCTTGACATCGAACGGTCTGATCTGCCTGTGGGGCCATGATGTCGGATTCAGGTAGTAGGGATAGAGGAAGTCAAGACATTGTGCGGCTGTCTTGCCCGACTTGGTCCGCATGGTCCAGATGCTCATTCCCAACTGGCGGGCAATATAGTTGCCGGTCGTCAGCGACTCCATGACGAAGGTCGAGTAATGGAGCGAAAGCGTGCGGGCCAATTCTTCCGGAAGCGATCCATCAGCCGCGATCTGGCTGTCGAGCTTGTCCATGATGTCGCCCTTGATCACGCGGGCCGCTGCCTCGCGTTCGTCTAAATAGGAGAGGAGCATCAGATGGGTGACGTCATACCATAGCCCGTGATTGTTCTTTGCCCGATGTTCGAGCTGTCCCTGAGTGCTGTTCTCATACCAATAGCAGTAGGCCCGAGCCCATGCCTTCAGCGCCTGACGGTCAGACGGCGTCCATGCTGCCGAACTTTCGATGAGCTGCGAGAAGCACAGCGCGCGTGCGAAGCGGCGTCCGTCGAGCAGGCCAGTGCCCCGAAGGGTGGTCCGTCCGGGAATGAACTGAGCGAACACCATGTTCGGGTTCATGCCTGTCTTTCGGTCAGTGAACCATGTTCTCAGATAGCGGGCGCAATGCTGAGCGTACGATTCGTTGCCCGTTATATAATATAAGGTGGAGAGCAGCTCGACGGCATGCCCCATCTTGTCGCCATAGGCGATGTCGGTATAGTCGTCAATCTCTGGGTTGACCTGCCCGTCACGCCGCACATAGGGCAGCCCGTCCTGCTTCATGGAGTCGGGCCACCAGTAACGCGAGAGCGAGACATAGTCGCGCTTGTCGTTGCTGGGCGGCAACTTCTTCTTCATGGTCACCGATGGAGCCTTCGCTTGGATCACCTTTTCAGCCGCAGTCTCATACTTGCCGACAAGTCGGGCCACCTGCGGATCATTCTTTTCATACGCTGTCTTCAGATCCCTCAGCAATGCCATGTTGGCCGGAACCAGGGGTTCCCCACCAAACATCAGACAGGGCAGCAGGACGAGGACAGCTGTCAGAAACCTTTTCATAGGCCTTTTTTGAGTGTGGAAAAATAATCGCCGCTGCCTGAAGCACCTTCAGGCAGCGGCACATGACGTTCTGATTAGGAGAAGAAGCTGCCGCCGTTGATATCGACATTGGCACCGGTCACATAGGACGCATCGTCCGAAGCCAAATAGCAGACCAAGTCAGCCACCTCGTCGGCCGTTCCCTCACGACGCAGCGCATAGGAGCCTTTCAGACGCTCGCGGTTCTCCGGCGTGTTGAAACGGTCATGGAATGACGTGGCGATAGTGCCAGGGCAGACAGCGTTGCAGCGGATTCCCTGCGGCCCGAGTTCCTTGGCCATGGCCCGCGTGAACGTCGACACCGCGCCCTTTGAGGTTGCATAGAGCGATGCGCCGCCACCGCCTCCGTCGCGCGCGGCGAGTGAGGAGAAGTTGACGATGGCCGATCCCTCACCCATGAACGGAACGACCTCGCGCGTCATCAGATAGCACGAGCGGAAGTTGACATCCATGACCTTGTCATACCAGTCGTCATCCTGCTCGACTAGTTTTTTTCTTCCGACCATGCCGCCCACGACGTTGACCAGCACGTCAATGCGGTCTCCGAACGTCCGGCGCACGCTTTCAACCAATGCTTTCACATCCGCCGTCTTTGTCATGTCACCCTTGCACAGCATGGCCTTTCCACCTGCACGCTCGATGATCGACAACGTTTCTTCCGCGTCGGCGGGACTGTCGAAATAGTTGACACACACTTTGGCACCCAAGGCTGCCAACCGAACTGAAACACTACGACCGATGTCGCGCGAGCCACCTGTAACGATGGCTACTTTACCTGTAAAATCCATTTTTCTTAATCAATTATAATTGTTAATCATCGATTTGCTTGATCTCTCCCACTGTCAGGAATACGGACAGCCAGGAAAGCGGAACCAAGGCTGCCAGCAGACTGAACAGCAGGATCCAATTGGTAATATATCCGGAGAAGAGAATAGCTAAGATCGTACCGAGGACGGCAGCTGCGCCTCCCAGACCAGCCAGCGAACCCACTGACTTTCCTCGATGGAGGTCGCTCGGGATGGTCTGAAGATTGACAATAAAAAACTGGAATCCGCCCAGCACGAAAGCCATGAAAATGACCGCCGACACCGGTGACGAGCTCGAGATGGCCGCCAGCACCGAGGGGATGATGATGGCTCCGCCGAGAAGCATCGCCGCTTTCCGCGCGTAGTTGACGGTGTGTCCCCGGTTGATCAGCCATCCTGAGAACCATCCGCCAGCGACACTTCCCAAGGCCGCACCGACATAGGGCACCCATGCTGAGAATGCCACCTCCTTGATATTGAGATGGAACACGTCAGCCAAATAAAGCGGCAGGAACGTGACGAACATCCACCAGATGGGGTCAAGAAAGAAACGACCGAGAATGACTGACCAGTTCTTCTTCTCCCGCAGCAGTTCGCCCCAGCTCTTTCCCTTATCTTCTGCCTCGTCCACCTTCTCCGGCTGGCCGGAGAGGATATGGTTGCGCTCGGACTCAGTGATCCAGGGATGTTTCTTCGGACCCTTCTTGTTGATGATCATCCAGGGTATGATCCATATCAGCCCCAATGATCCGATCGTCACAAAGGTGGCTTGCCAGCCGAACGCAATGAAGAGCATGAGAATAATCACGGGTGCAAGGATAGAGCCTAACGAGGCGGCAGCACCGAACAGTCCCTGCGCGAAGGCCCGCTCTTTCTGCGGAAACCATTCGGCATTGCTTTTCGTCGTACCCGGCCAGGGACCGGCCTCGCCCAACCCAAGCATCATCCGGAAGAAGGTCAGCGACAGTATGCCGCGCGAAGCAGCAGCCAGCGCATCGGCCAACCCCCACACGAGCACGCTCCCCATGAATCCTTTCCGACAGCCGAACCTGTCATACAGACGGCCCGAGACTAACTGGCTGACGCCGTAGGCGATCATGAAGAAGATCGTGATCAGACCTAAGAGATCCTTGGCTTTCTCGGATGCCTGCGGATCATGGCGGTCTATGATGCCGAGATCGATCGCAATGCCTTCCTTGTTGGTCAGGATGGTCTTTCCGTCCTTATCCTTCAGCTTGACTAAAGACGCCGGAACCGTCATCTGTTTGCCTTTACCGGATGTCAGGATATAATCGTTCCCCGACCGGACAGCCGTGTTCTGGCCTTCGGTGGCGGCCTTGCCGACCGTGTAGTCGACGTTTGCCATCCACATATAGTTCAACGTTCCCCGGTCTAAATAGTTGATGACCGTTATCAGCATGATCAGGCCGATAATGATCCATCTTAATCCTTTGATCTTCATTCGCTCTTTGCCAAGAAGTCTGCCCTCATCGGACTGAACGTGTCTATCAATATCCCGGCCTCCAAGCAGACACATCCGTGCCTTACGTCCGGTGCTACATAATAGCCGTCTCCGGCTTCGATGACGCGCTTCTCGTCACCGATCGTCAGTTCGAACTTCCCGCTCGCAACATAGGTAGCCTGACTGTGGTAATGCTCATGCAATGTTCCCACGGCTCCTTGTTCGAACTTCACCTTTACCATCATGAGCTGGCCGTCGTAGCCCATGATCTGACGCTGTACGCCGGGTGCGGGATTTTCCCAATTCATTTCCTTTCCGATCTGGAAAACTTCACTACTTGTCTTCATACGTTATTATATATTTAAGTGATTTGTGTTAGATCTTTCTGCATTCATTCCGTTACCGACACGTAGGCCTGCCCGTTCTGGTTGTTGATCCTGAGGCGGACTGTCTGTCGGTCGAAGACACCTTCCACTTCCGTCGTTTCCCTGTCCTGCCTCACAATGCGTAGCGCTTTGCATTTGGATTTCAGGTCGTCCGAAGTCTCCATCACTTGGTCATAGGCACCGTGGGTCTCGATGGCGACGGCAAACACATGATCCTTCTTCTGCGTCTCCCGGATCATGATGCCATGCCGATCGAGCAGATTAAAGTCGGGATCATTGGCGCCTAACTTCAGCAGTTTGAAAGCTGTCTGCGGGCCGTTGGTCATATTGATCGAGTAGAAGCGGTCGTTCTGGAAGAACGTGAAGCAGGTGTAATCTTTCCCTTCGTTATTCCCCTCGCCGTCGAGCCAGATGTGCTGATAGCCGTTCTTTGTCCCCAACGGGCGCAGGCAGGTCGTATGCCTGACGTAGGGCATGTTCAAGGAGACGAAGTGTCCCTGATACCAGAGCGTGTAATCATATTGATGCGGCGTGGCGGACCGGAGCTGATAGACATCCAATATCAGCGGATAGGAAAGTCCGGGCACCGTGAGATAGGCGACCGTACGCATCATCCGCACGCCCGGATAGGACGTTGTATCGACGGCAGTCACAATCTGCCGTTCCGCCTGACCCATCTGATGGTAGATGATGTCCGCATGATATTGATTGGCCACATCGACCTTTCCGTCATAGTCGGATCGTTCATCGACCGTCACCGTGTTATGGGCTACAGTCTGCTTGGCATAGGTCTTGTTCTCCTTCGTATAATGTCCCTCGTTCTTGGCCTCAATGTTCAGGAAGCGGGAAGCGCCGTAGTCGGTCAGGATCTCGCTGCCATTGTCGTAGTAGGCAATGGTAAGTTTGTCGAAGTGACCATGTTCCATCCCGTGGGAAGTGGCCTTCAGGGTGATGGCGGAGTTCAGGTCTTGCCGTGCCGGACGCAGGACGGCGAGGGCTCCCTGATCCCCGTTCCTTCCGTCGCGGAACAGCTGACTGCTGTAGACGATGGGCTTTGCCTCGCCCCGCTGCAGGTCACGGGCTATCATATAACCGCCCATGACCGGCAGGAGATCATGCTGATAGCGGTCGGCCACTGTCAGATAGGATTTGCTATCAGGGAATTTCCGATACAGGATATTGACCGCATAGACCATCTCCTGCGCGGACAAGCCTTTCAACAAGGCATCATTGAAATGAAAGAACTCACCGTTATAGGACAACTGGATCAGTGCATCCAAAGCCTTTTTCAAGATATTACCCCGACGATGAAACACATCCAGCTCCGGCATGCGATGATCTAAACATTGGGCGAAGATGACGAACGGCCACAACGCATAGCGCTGATAGTAGGCTCCTTCGGTGTAATAACCGTCTGGAGAGAAGAGCTCATCCATCTGCTGCAGGAATCCTCCGTGCTTGCCGGTCTCATCGGATCCGTAGAGCGCCTTGCGCACGAGCGACAGATTCCCGGTGGCCAAGCCGGTCATTCCGACGGCAGCCGTAGCCCAGGTTGCATGATTGTGCATCCGGTTGAAAGTCTTCCGGTTGACCTGATAGTCACTGTATCCATTCATCAGAAAGTCGGCCATGTTGAACAGCAGTTTGTCTTCAATCGTCTTTCGTTGCTTGGACGTCAAGGCGTCATATATGCAGTCGTAGGCGATGGCGGCGTGCAACAGCCACACACTTTCATTCAACGTCTGCCAAAACAGGCGTCCTCTGACGGGCGAAAGAGTCAGCGGATGAAGTCCGAGTGTCGGATAGAGCTTGGCATAGCCCATCAACATCCGGCAGGCATAATCGGCATATTTCCTCTCCCCACTCAACTGATAGGCCAGCCCGCAGTGGAACATGGTGTAATAGTTCTGCTTATGTTGCTCATGGACAGGTCCTCCTCCCCCATCCTTGGGGATGGGCAGGGAGATCGGTCGGGCTGTCTCGGCGTCTGCCTTCCTGAACAGATCGTCGATGGTCCGGTCAAAAGCGGGCACCTGACCCTTCGCTGCCCGCATCTCCTTCACTTCCTCCTCGGTGATGAGGAGCGAAGGATGCTGGGCCTTGGCAATAGTGGCCGTCGAGAGTATAATTATATAGAGGAATATCTTGCGTGTCATTTTAACCCTATTTTTTGAGCTTTCAAGACTGAGGTAGGCAGCAACCGGAAGTCCCGGGTTCCGGCATTCAGATAATCGGGCTTGACATGGAGGATCGGCCCCGTGATCACCCTGTCGTCCACGGAAAGGATCTTTCCGGCATTCCAAAGATTGCAATCGTGAATGCTGATTTCCTCCCAGACGGCTTCATCCAATCGGACCGACGCACCGCCACGGCCGCTGCCGTCGAAGTTGCAATGACTGATCTCGAGCAGCTGTGGCCCGATCAGACGCAGCACACTACCCCGCTGCTTGTTGCAGCAATCATAGAAGTTGCAATGAGTGATGCGGACATACGGCCCCGCCGTGCTCTCATCGCTTCCGCCCCGATATACGTTGATAGGTATACCGAGGAAATGACTGAAGCTACAATTGTCGATGATCAGGTCGTCCACATTGTATCTTCCTTTGTCGTCACGTTCCTCCGCATAGTTGATACCTGATCCAGCCGAGTCATAAAAGCGGCAGTTGCGGATGATGACCGTATCGGCGAAGGTAGCCTTAGTACCGCGGATGCACGAATTGTCGTTCTCTCCGTAGTTGCAGAAGCCGCAGGCTTCCACGACCAGACCATAGGGCCGGATCATGTTCTCGGCCGTCGATATGCCTGCTGCAGGCACGGTAGCGCCCGGCGTCAGCGTACCATCGAAGGTCACACCTTTCACATACAGGACGCCGCCATCAGCAATCGTGAGAATGCTCTCTGCGTTTCGTCCTTTATAACGGAGCACCACCTGATCCATCCCGGCGCCGATAATCGAGACCGGTTTGTCGACATAGAGGGTTGCATCATTCTGATAGACGCCCTCATGGAGCATCAACTTGCTTCCCGGCTTGGCCGACTTGAGGACCTGAGCCAGATCCTCTGTGGGATAGACTTGGATCTCCGAGCTGGCCGACAGCTCATGGGCGGCATCGCCGGATGGCACGTACCAGGAGGCCCCGGCACCCTTCCGGATCGCAGAGATATCGGGAATCTTGGGAGCTTTCAGCTTCGCTTGCTCAAACCCTTCATGGCTGTAAGTCGACGATTTTTCAATTAGATTCTTCGCAAATATGATCTTTGCATCCTTGTCTATCATGTCTATCAGCCCTCCTCCGGCATCATTCAGGAAGCGGTTATCACAGAAATAGATATCCGTGGGAGCTAAGGTGCGCTCTGAATCCGCACCCGTTCCGAATTCAAGCTTCGAGCAACCGATGAACGTGTTGCCCGATATGGTCACGTTTTTGGGCTGCACATAGCGGTTCGGCAACGAATTAGGCACGGCGTTCATGACTGCCAAGGGGCTGAAGAACCGATGCCCGGCAAGGTTCACAAACGTGTTCCCGCGCACGATATGATCCGAGTCGACGATCCTCACGCCACCTGTGTTCCGGACATGATTGCCAAGAAAGAGATTCTTCTCGACGAGATTCCGTTTCCCGTGACGCAGTGCGAGGACGCCTTGACATTCGAAAAGCACGTTGTTACGGATGATGTTGTCGCACGACTTGATGGATATGACTTCCACTTCTCCCGAACATTGATCAAACAGATTATGCTCGATCAGGGTCTGGGAAGATTCATACGACTGCTGCGACGTACCCACCCGGATGGTCTCCGCACCGTTTGAAGCGTACACGCCACGCGGCCCAAAATAGTTGTGATCTATCTGATGTCGGTTCTGAAGGCATCCTTTACCATTCAGATTCACAATCAGCGTCACACCTAAATTATACTTCCGGAGGAAGGAACAA